>QMPN01000153.1 GCA_003648575.1 Bacteroidota bacterium | reverse complement strand
GGTCAGCCTGGCATATATGTCAGTATGTTCTCCGAACCTGGTATACCTCCACGAAAGGGTTTGATGATCCGGCCCCGTAACCAGTATATGCTTGTCGGTAGTATCTCCTTCAAACACCCTTGCAACCTTGATATGATGCCCGTCAGGGGTTTCCTCAAACCAATAATGGTAATAGATCTTATCATCCCCTCTTAATTCTTCATATACCAGGTCCTGGGCAAAAATTGTCTGGGCGTAGCTGATCAATATGAAAAAGGCAATAAAACCGGTAATAATCCCCGAACGAAAATTTCTGATCCTGATCTGATGATTGTCCATAATACTCTTTTAACAAAGATAAAGAAGAAATCATTCCCACATGCGATCCATAAAGTTTACCAGGTATACTTTTTCAGTAGCCCTTGTAAGTGAAGTATACAGCCAACGCAGATATTCCCTGTCGATCATATCTTCTTTCAGGTAACCCTGGTCAACAAAAACATGTTTCCATTGTCCGCCCTGGGTTTTATGGCAGGTCAGGGAATATGCGAACTTTACCTGGAGGGCATTGAAGTATTGATTTTGGCGGATCCTGGCCATTCGCAGCGATTGGGAAGGGATGTCGGCATAGTCCAGCATTACATTCTCCAGGAGTTTATTTTGTGCTTCCGGTGGCAGGGCAGGGGTGTCGGCCATGAGGGTGTCGAGCATGATCAGGGCATCGATCTCCTTTTCTTCAGGGTAATCGATCAGTCTGAATGTGATATCTGCAAAACGATGCCCATACAACTGTGTTGTATTTCGTATCCTCAATAATTCGATCATATCTCCATTGGCGATAAAACCTGTTTCGGAACCTTTCGGCAACCAGAAGTAATTATTGCGCACCACCATGAGGCGATCTCCTGCTGTGATCTCATCTTCATGATAGATTATGCGGTTTCTGATCTCACGGTTGAAAATATTTGCCCGTTTATTTGATCTGCAGATAACTACAATATCTTCAAACTCAGCTGAAGAATAAACATCCTGCAGGAATTCCTGCAATTCACCACCATCAAGTTTGTAAACATCATCAAAACCTGTGTTGCTGAACAGGGGCATGCTAATGTTATCAGAGCTTATTTTTTCCCGCAGGGCTGTTGCATTTGCCAGGATCCCTGATTCGCTTGCCTGCCTGACCACCTCGCGTAATTCATAAGTATGTATTTCAAGATTGAAATTACTTTTAAGGTATTCCGGGTACAAAGCAGGGCTAAGCTCGATGCCGACAGGTGGAAGTTGAGCAGTATCTCCTATCATCAATAGCCTGCAGTTTTCACTGGTATAGACATATTCAATAAGATCGTGCAGCAATCTTCTTCCTCCGAACAGGCTGCCGCCGGAACTGGATGTATCAGGGATCATGGAGGCTTCATCGACGATGAACAGGGTGTTTTTATGCTTATTCTCGGTAAGCATGAAACGAACTTTTCCATCATCAGAAATATTCTGCATATATAGTTTCCTGTGAATGGTCTGCGCCCGGTGGCCAGAATATGAAGAGATGACTTTGGCTGCGCGGCCGGTTGGTGCAAGCAGGACGGATCGCATCCTGATATTTTTTAAAACATTTACCAGTGAGCTTATCAGTGATGTTTTTCCTGTGCCTGCATAGCCTTTGAGCAGGAATATCTTGTCGTTTTCGGGGCTTGCAATAAAATTGGAGATATGCCCGATCACCTCAAGCTGCCCGGAAGTAGGAGGATAAGTGAAGGCTTGTTGCCATTGTTGCGCGAATGAAGATGCATTTGTCATGAGCAAAAAGAATCAGAATGGATAGCCGATCCCAAAATTCCAGAACCAGATACCTTTGTCAGCAACCCACGTTTCCCCCGGGGGCTTGGACGGATCGCGCATCCGCACGGCAAAATCAACCCTGAAGATAAAGAATTTAAAATCAAACCTGAAACCAACACCGGCATCCATGGCGATCTGCTTGTAAAATGTGTCGAACCTGAATTCAGCTTCCGGAAAATTCTCATTCGCATTCATCAGCCATACATTTCCGGCATCAATAAACACGGCTCCCTTAAAGAAACTGTATATAGGAAAGCGGTATTCAATATTGGTTTCAAGAACGATATCCCCCATTTGGTCAATATTGATCCCGGGATTGGCAAAGGCTCCCGGTCCGAGGCCACGATAGATCCAGGCGCGCATACTATTGGCTCCACCGAGGTAGAAGCCTTTTTCGAAGGGCAGGGCGTCAGAGTTGCCGTATGGGACGCCTACACCTGAAAGCAGTCTGAATACTACCTGGTTAGTACGCGAAACCATCCAGTAATAGCGGAAGTCTGTTTCCAGCCTTGCATATTGTGCATATCTGATGCCCGTAATAGTGTAATAGCCGGCTGAATCCGTTTTACTTTCTAACATATTGTTAAAAAGATAGAAGAGGTTTCCTGATGTTTCGATGTCGGCACGGAAATAAATAAAATCCTTCACCTTTTTGATGTCCTGGTTATTATATATGAAGCTATACTGCAAAGCGGTGATCAGGTGGTCAGTGTATTGGTTCTTCAGCCGGCTGTCATCGATTTCTTCCAGCTCTCTGCTAAATTCCGGAGTAGGGTACATCTTAACAGAACTGATATTGAAAGGTTGTATAATATGTGCTTTATAAGCAGATTCCTGCCATTTATAACCAAAGGTAAAGTTAAGGATATACCTGTCGTATGTAGGGCGTCTCCTGAAGTTAAACCCGGCGGATACTGTGGTGATGGGCCTGAAATACTTCGGGAATCGTTCCATCTTAACAGGGATCAGGAAGCGTGGAAAGCTGACCTCGGCTTGAATTCCCCACTCAAAAGTGTTGAAGAAAAGAAATGTTTGCTGGCTTTCATCGCTGGTATTACTCGTTCGCTGCGCCTCCATGGCACCCCTTAGTTTTATCTGGAATATTTCACCATTTCGGAAAATATTGCGGTTACGGTAAGTGAGATTCCCCCCTAATCCCAGGTCGCCACCCGAATTGGTCCCTTCTGCCTCAATGCTGTATTGATGTACAGGGGCCCTCTGGAGCTGGATCTTGCAATTAAGCTTTTTAAAACCCCCGCTGTCGGGAACCAGCTTTGGCAGAGGTTCCTCGAAACTGATATTGGCAAATCTATAGATGCTGAGATAGCCAAAGCGCTTGAAAGTTTCCTGTACATCCCTGAGGTTATAGGGTTCATCGTTCTCGATTAATATATTTTGTGTCAGTATTTTAGGGTTGACGCGTAATTTGCCCCTGTACAAAACGAAATAGTAATTAGCCGGGCTATTCCGGTTTATCTGGTGTATTTCTTTTATCAATGTGTCGTGGGGTGCTTCCTGTAATAAGGGTTTTGCCGGGTCATAATTCGGATAAATAACAACCTTGTCGATCTCATACCTGTAATGCCTCTCCTCAATGAACTTTCCGGCGGAGTCAGGGTCGGGCATGGTCCTGTTCTTAACTTTTACATGAAGGTCCATTTCCTTCGAGTTGTGCGCACTGTCAACTTCAAAGAAAATATAATCTTTTACGAAGCCGTAATATCCATTGTTGTTAAGGTATTTTGTAATACGTTCGCGTTCATCATCAAGGGTGTAAACATTATATGTTTTACCTTCTTTAATGAGGGAATGTTTAGTGGTTTTGCTCACCCACCCTGCAAGCTCAGGATCTTCAATGTCGTAATTTATACTTTTGATCCTGTATGGCGATGTTGGTGTTACCTCGTAATGAATATGCGCCCTCCTGGAGTTTTTCTTGTATACTGCCAGATATCTGACAACAGAATAAAAATAGCCTACGTTGCCCAGGTACTTTTCCATTTCCTTACATGTAGCTTCTGCCATGGATGTGTCGAGGATGACCGGGCGTTCACCGACCGTATTCTCCAGCCAATTCCTGAACTTTGAATCTTTACCATTCAGTGACGCATTATATGCCCAAAGCTTGAACCTGAGAAAACCAAGAAACTTTTTATTGGGCTTTTGCTGGATCAGGCCGTGCAATTCGGAAGTTTGGATACCGGGGTTTTTGTCAGTATAAGCGATCCGGTTCTGTGTCATCAGATATTGGCCCTCCGTAAAATGCCGTGTATTACTACAGGATGACATTGCAAGCAGCAATGCAAGTCCGGCAAGCAATGGAAAAAATAAACGGGCTTTCAAGATCTGTACTTTTTGTAAAACACAAATTTAGCACATTTCCGAAAAGATTTCAAAGGAAACCTTGAAACAGGGAAAAGAGTTATGCTGTAAACAGGAATATTGCCTTAGCGCTGCATGTTCAGCATCTGGAACATCATGATTATATTCACCTGGGGCTCAAAACCATTAAGATCCTCAATATTAAAATCAAGCAGGTTCACCGGGGCATTGGCTATAACATTGTAGAAGTTCATCTGCGTGTTTTTGAAATAAGCAATGTTGAAATCAAATAATACGGTAACAGTGAATTCTTTTATAATCAGGTCCATCTCCACCTTGTAATGCTGTTTCTCGTTCATGTTGTAAAGGATGTCGTTCAGAGGTAGAAACCCCCTGATCTTCAAGGCATTCATTTCCGGATCCGGGGATGCCTCAATATTTTTATTCAGCAGGTCAATTTCAATAAGATTGATCACACCATTTAATTCACCGGTTTCATAATTAACGGTCAGTCCGAAGGTCTGTGTTTTCTTCTCCACGGCTTGCCCATTTTGAACTCCGTTCATTTGAAAAGTCTGGTCTTTTACCAGAGCCATTTTGGTTATTTGCCCGGTGGCACCGGAAAAAGCAAACACAAGTGCTATTATCAAGAGGTTTTTCATGGCTTGAATGTTTTGTTTTATACAAATGTAATGATTAGTTCCATGACTTAGCTGATTGCGGTACAAAGTTGATAGTAAAATTATTGTATTTTTGCCGATCTTAAAGGTCAGAAAAAATAATGTATAAGATAATTCTTTTGCTTGCCGGCGGCGGGATCGGGACGGTTGCACGGTATGTGGTTTCCGATTATACCCATAAATATTACCTTGGGAGTTTCCCCCTCGGCACACTTGCAGTTAACATCATTGGATCCTTTATCATCGGTATCCTGTGGGGCATGTTTGATATGCAAAACCTGTCGCACGGCTTGCGTGCTTTTCTTTTTATTGGTATTTTAGGGGGATTTACAACCTTTTCGTCTTATGCTATTGAGTCGTATAACATGTTCAGGGATGGAGATGCAAAATTGGCCATGCTTAATATAATGGCTAATAATGTGCTTTCTATCGGAATGGTCATCATTGGCCTGATGGTCTCCTCAGCATTAATGAAACTCTAGCATAACAGGCGGGAAGTTCAATGAATAAGGATCATATTTACTGACTCTTGAAAATCAAGAAAAAATATATCTGGTTCATTATACTGCTTGTCGTAGTAGTATTGCTGGTGCGTTACCTGTTTTTTAGCTTCAGCCTGAATAGCCTGAAGGCAACTATAGAAGAAGAGATAGATTGGGCTACAGGCATGGAAAGCAGCATTGAGGGGAATATTAGCGGACACATCCTTCCATCCTTTTCTGTTGTCGCTGCGCGTGTGACGGTTAAAGATGGGGATTTTTTGAATATTTATGCAGAAAAACTTGAAATAGAACTGCCATTATGGTCTTTATTCTCACCGGAATTCGTGCTCAGGGGGATCAGGATCAAAAACCCGGATGTGGTGCTGAGGTACAAATCCATTGACACAAGCATCCCGTTACAGAGTTCCGGTGGAGGTGGCAATGTCAGTGAAAATTCTGATTCAATCAGATGGAAACTCGATTTGGTTGATATCAGGATCCTGAACGGATCATTCAGCTATTTTAACCTGAACAATCTTGATACCATACAATGTCACGGAATTTACCTTACTTCAGACTCGATCACAATAAGCGGTGATGCTGATACATTGCAGTTTTCTGATGTTCTGGCAATGGGGAAGCTGAGCATTGCCGATGCAAGAGTTAACTCCTTGCTGCTCGACAATATCCTGCTGGATGTTGAAATATCTAATAGCATCCTGAATGTCAGCCATAAGTCGGAACTACACCGAGGGCAAAGCCAACACGGAAATTTCTACATGGATCTGTCTTCTGATATTCCTTCGTATCACATTGTCCAGGATATTGATGGCTTCAGGATCGAAAAGTTCCTTGAACGTTTTGAGGAAGAACCCATAATGAAGGGTAAAATGGATTTCTCTGTCGACCTGCGCTTTTCGGGAAAATCCGGTTCGGACAGATGGTTAAGCTCTTCCGGAAAAATGCATCTTGAAGGCGATAGCCTGATCTTGTATGGAACTGATCTCGATAAATTGGCAAAGCAATTTGAGCGCACCCAGAAATTCACCCTGATAGATGTCAGTGCCCTTTTTCTGGCAGGCCCGGTGGGAATTGCGGTCACAAAGGGAACTGAATATGCCAATCTGCTTATTTCCAATAAAGGGGATTCAACTATAGTGCATGAATTTGTTTCGGAATGGACCCTGGGTTCCGGGGAGCTGAGCACCGAAGATGTAGCCTTTAGCACACAGGAGAACCGCATTGCTGTCAGGGGGTCTGTAAGCCTCTGGCATGAAACGTTTAACGATCTTGAATTTGCCCTGGTCAATGATGCGGGATGCGCTGTATTCCAGCAGAGTATATCAGGACGTTTTACAGAACCTGAGGTTTCAGATGTTAAGGTGGTAAAAACCATTATAGCCCCGGTGAAGAATATTTTCAAAGGGAAGAAATGCAAGAACCCTTTCTATGAAGGTACTGTCAAACCTCATCATCTGAAAAAAGAAAAATAATAATTAGCTGATCACCATTCGATCCACCGCCAGGCATTCCATTCACTCCTGTTTTCGCCACTTTTCTAAAAAATCATTTTTTTTGCTCTGAATAGCCTATTAATAGGGCATTTTATTTTTGACATGGGTGACCCGTTTGGCGAAAACAGGAGGAGATTGAGCGATTG
>QMPN01000152.1 GCA_003648575.1 Bacteroidota bacterium | reverse complement strand
GTCAGAAGAATGATACCAGAAGGCAGAAGAATAGTACTTGAAGTCAGAAGAATGATACCAGAAGTCAGAAATACTTTGCATCTCGTTCTTCGTTTTTCTGGTATCTGACTTCCATCGCCGGTTTATTAATGAGAAAAGGAACTTTGATGTCAGAAGAATGATACCAGAAGTCAGAAGAATGGTACCAGAAGTCAGAAGAATGATACCAGAAGGCAGAAGAATGATACCAGAAGTCAGAAATATATGGCGAATAGAAAAAGCGTCAAATACATCATCTCATTTTAGAAATGAAGATAGGCTCGACGCTTTTTTTTGTCACAAGGCATTCGCCATAGAGTAATCTATTTCGCGGCTTTCTTCTCATACCGCTTCAGCGCTACAAGCACCAATCGGTAGCTGACCCAGATCAATACGGGCCAGATGATGAGCCAGATAATTTCTGTTGTATACATAGGAGTATTTTTTCAGTTTAGTAAATGTGTGTATCCTCATCCTCCATTTCCTCAGCCGTGATCTTCTTGTTGCTAATGGCTTTCCAGGCATACCAGATATAGGCCACCACAAATGGAACCATCAGCGATACATAGCTCATGGCGGTGAGGGTGTAATGACTTGATGATGCATTCTCAATGGTAAGCGAACTCTGGATATCTGTATAAGAAGGATAGAAGGCTGTGTTATTGAACCCGGCTACCAGGAAGAGGGCAAATATCGTGAGGAATGTACCAATGCCGCCATGCCAGAGCACCTTGTTGTGACATTTCTTATAATCCATGAGTGGCCTGATAATTCCAAGCAAAACAATCAGCACACCCAGGATAAAGATCACCAGTACTACAGGCATCTCCAGGAAGTTGTGCAGGTATTTATATGCTTCCATGGTGACCATTTTGCTCTCCGGGTCAACAGCATAGCCTCTCATAAGCAGCAGGTTGGCCACAAAGAAGAGGAAGAAGACGAGGAATGGGGCTGCATTCATGATAAGCTTCTTTTTCAGCCTGGCATTGATGTTCTTTTCATCCACCGATTTCATGAAATACTGTATCGCCAGAACCCTGGCCAGGAAGAATACAGCAAGGCCAAGCGATAGGTTCACAAATGTCTCATATCTGGCAAAGTTGAAGGCCAGTTCCAGCCCACGGTAGGGTGTTTCCCATTCTACCTGGTTCATCATATTAAGCCTGAAGGGTGAACCGGTGAAGAAAGTAGCTACTGCTGTACCCACCAGCACGGTGCCCAGTAAGCCGTTTACAAACAGGAAGCCTTCGTAGGTCTTTTTGCCCAGGAAGTTTCCTGCCCTGCTCCGGTATTCATAAGCTACAGCCTGAATAATGAATGCAAATAGTATGAGCATCCATACCCAGTATGCACCTCCGAAGCTGGTGGCGTAAAACAAGGGGAAGGATGCAAAGAATGCCCCGCCAAATGTTACCAGGGTAGTAAACGTAAATTCCCATTTACGGCCAAGGGCGTTGACCAGTATGGTGCGTTCCATATCTGTCTTTCCAAGGCAATAGATCATGGTCTGGCCACCCTGAACAAACATCAGGAAAACCAGTATCGCAGCAAGGATGGACACGATGATCCACCAGTACTGCTGTAATGCTAATAATGATAGTGTTTCAAACATCTTATTGTCCTCCTTCTTTAGGTCCTTTTTTAATGACTTTAAACATGATCTTCAGCTCTGCGATCAGCAGTACTGTAAAGGTCACCACAAACATCCAGAATGTGATCTGTACATTGCTGGCAGAATTCTTGGTAACCGCTGCAATAGTAGGCATCAGATCCTGGATTACCCAGGGCTGCCGTCCCATTTCGGCCAGCAACCATCCGGCCTGCTGTGCTATGTATACCAGCGGAATGCCGAGAATAGCTGCCCAGAGTATCCATTTCCTGCGTTCCAGCTTTCCATTGAGCACATTGATAAGTGAAAGAATAAAAATGAGTAAGAAATATCCTGAAAGGATAACCATTACATGGAATGAGTAGAAAGAGATCGGGACACTCGGTATCAGATCTCTTGGATCGTCATAGTATCCATAACCGAAATAAGCAAAATAATTGTCGAGCCATACCTGGTTGGAAAAGAGTGCTCCCAGTGAATCGGCTTTTTCCTGGAATGCTAATCTTACCATTTCATTGCCCCTGCTTTCTTCAGCGATCTTCTTCGCTTCTTTGTAACTGTACAGGGTGTTGATGGCGATCCGTCCTCTTTCCATACGCTCAGGGTAAGAAAGTATAACATCGCCATTTTTTTTGGTATAACCATTCACCAGGTCTTTGATGCCGGGCACATAGGCGCCTGCTTCAAGGAAGGCCAAATACGACAACATATCAGGGATCTCCAGAGAGAAGGCAAACTTTCTTTCATTCACGTTTGCTACATCGGGTTCAACCTTTTCCATGAAACCTATGGCTACAAGTGGTGCGTTAGTTTGTCCTTCGTACATCCCTTCCATGGCGGCAAATTTCATGGGCTGTTTGTCGGCAACCTGCCTGGCTGATTCATCACCGGCATGAATGTTCATCAGGGACATGATCAGTCCAAAGACTGCAGCAACAACGATGCTTCTTTTCGCGAAAACAGTGTGACGCTTCTTGAGCAGGTACCATGCGCTGACACCGATCACAAAGATGGCAGCCAGTACATATCCTGAAGTAATGGTATGCAGGAACTTGTTGATCGCAACAGGGGAGAAAAGTATATCCCAGAAATTCATCATTTCATTACGGGCTGTCTCGGGGTTGAAACGCATGCCAACAGGATTTTGCATCCATGCATTGGCAACCAGTATCCATAAGGCAGAGAGACTGGCTCCAAAGGCAACCAACCAGGTAGAAAGCAAGTGGAATTTCTTGCTCACTTTATTCCAGCCAAAGAACATGATTGCTATGAAGGTAGACTCCATAAAGAAGGCCATGATACCTTCGATGGCCAGCGGGGCACCGAATATGTCGCCCACAAACCACGAATAATTCGACCAGTTTGTTCCGAATTCAAATTCCAGGATGATCCCGGTTGCTACTCCGATTGCGAAATTGATCCCAAATAATGTCATCCAGAATTTAGTGATCTTTTTCCACTCAGGATTGCCAGTCTTTACATAAATAGACTCCATTATGGCAATAATGAAAGCCAGGCCAAGGGTCAGGGGTACAAAGATCCAGTGAAACATGGCTGTCACTGCAAATTGTAATCGCGACCAGTCGACCAATGTCAAGTCAACATTTTCCATAGTACTAATTGGTATTAGTTATTTGCTCTATAACGTGATCGCTCCGTTCCTCATCGGAATCGAAGTTGGTATTTAGAAAGTTAGGGAAGAAAAACAGTTTGAGAATGGCAAACATGATGAACAGCTTGATCAGGATGATTAACCACAGCCTTTTGCCGACAGGGCTGAGGTTGCTGAAGCCGTCGTAGTAGAAATTAAAAACCCGTGCAAAGACGTTTTTCTTCAAAACGCATTATTTTTTATAATCCGGCGAAAATATAAGTCTGTAATAAATTATAAATATTGTTTTTCTTGAATCAGAGGAGAACGATTGCTATTTCACAGGTTTTTTTGCTCTTTCTTGCATCTCAAGCATTTCGATCTCTCCGACCTCATAATCTTTTTCTTCAATCGCTGCTTTGATATCGTCTGTACTGATTACTGTTGGGTCAAACTTAACTTTAGCTTGCTCATATTCTAATGATACTTTAGCTTTTTTAACCCCCTCGAGCTCAGTCAGCACTGTGGTGATGGTATTAACGCAACTTTCGCAGTGCATACCCTTTATATCGATGACTGCAATCTGCAGTTCCTTTTTAACGGCCTCAACTTTTTCAGTTTCTTCCGTATTTGTCTGTTCTGTATTTACGCTAACATCGCAGGCAGTAAAGATGAATGTCAGGATGAGGAGAAATAAGATATTTTTCATGTTTGGAGATTGTTTAGTTCGATAACAAATCTAGTTATTTTCATTAACCCGGATGATTGGGCTTAAATAATGATCCTATGCTCTACCGTGGAGCAACCTCGATATCTTTCACAGCCTCCATGGTGACATAACCACCGCCTGAACAGGCCGAAAAGGCTATGCCAAGACCGATGACAACAGCAAATAACAATGTGACTTTTTTCATCATTTTGGATTTATTGGTTTTTAAATTTAAAGTGTAAAAGTAGGAAAATATTAGCCTGGTTTTATTATCTCCTCCTAGTGGCAGCATTCCATCTCGATAGGTTCTTCCTTATCAAATTTAGGGCTCACATATTTTATACCCAGGTTCATGCCACGCAAAATAAAGAGAATCCCGATGATTACAATAAATATGGGAATAATCACCCTGATCTTATTCCGAAACTTCACGCTGATTACGTTTCCTAAAATTGAAAGGGCCATCATCACCGGGATGGTTCCCAGGCCGAATATGATCATGTATAAAATGCCATCTTTCACCTCACCACTCACGATTGCTCCGGCAATGGCTATATATACAAGCCCGCAGGGGAGGAAGCCGTTCAGTATCCCTATAGTAAAAAGGGATGAATATGACCTGATGGAAAACATCTTTCCAAATTTTCCCTTCAGACGGGAAATCATCTGATAGGTTGATTTTTCAAGGTTGACCTTACGAAATAAAACCGGAAAGAGGACCGACAATATCATAAGTACTCCGATGATGATGGAAACCCATTGCTGCAGCCCGCCTAAAGAAATGCCCTTGCCGATCAAGCCGAAGATAAAGCCCAGTATGCCATAGGTAATTGTACGGCCAATATTATAAATAAAACTGCTGGCAATGCGTTCCGTCCAGGTGTTGGTTTTCAGGGGTAGGGCAATGGCTATGGGGCCACACATCCCGATGCAGTGAAAACTCCCAAGGAGTCCCAGTACTAAAGCTGATATGTATTCCATTGGATCAATTGATTATTACTTGTTCCTGGAAATATTTAACACCCGCGGCAGTCCAGTCAAGTTTAATAATGTATTTACCAGGCAGCAGCTCTCCTGCCGGAAGGATCTGGGATGAATTCGAATCGAGTGCAATCTCGTAATAGATATCCTCTTTATCATCCGAAGGCCTGTAGATCAATATACTGCCTTTCACCTGCTTCTGGTCAAAGAATTCAGGGAAGCGAATGAAGATCAAAGAGTCTGCACTCAGCCCGATACTGACCTTTTCGGTCAGTGCTTCGGCGTTTGCTTGCTTTTCCATCTGGGAATCAAAGTTCAATTCCTTGGGGTAATAATCCTCTTCAACCAGCTTGACCTTCTGTGTGTTGGCAAATATTACAAATGAAATGATTGCTATCAGGAATAGAATGATAAAAATCAGAATCCCTGTTCCCCAGTTTATTTTCATAAAGTCTTACTTTTCCGGACCAATAAAGGTCGCTTTAGCTGTATCGATCAATATCCCTTCACTGTAAATGCCAACTTCGATGTCCAATTTGTGGCTTGTTACATCTGCATTGTTCAAATATATAAAAAATACAGATTCACCGATACTCTGGCCAGGCACAAGGATGCTTTCACCGATGATCTGAATCTCACCGTCCTGCGACAAGAGCTTTAGCTCTACAGGTAAATCATAATTGGTTTTATTTATCAGCTTAATGTTGTACAGGTTGCTGATCCTGTTGTCAGTTTGTTCCTGATACAGCGATCCTGCTGCACGCATAACGGTGGCCTCAATATCGCTACGTGAAAGCAAAGAGTAGTTAACAATACCAAGGAGAACAACGAGCACAGCTGTATAAGCTATGGTCCTGATGGAGAATTTGAACTTCTCCCGTTCAGCGATCATCTTTTCTGAAGCATATCGAATAAGTCCCGGCTTCATGCCTATGGCCTTCATCTGAGAATTACAGGCATCAATACAACAGGCACAATTGATGCATTCAAGCTGTGTTCCATTGCGAATATCGATCCCGGTGGGGCATACCTGTACGCATTGTTGGCAATTGATGCAATCGCCCAGCCCAAGCGCTGACCTGTCCTCATTTTTGTGAAAAGTGCCTTTTGGATCCCCTCTTTCATAGTCATATGAGATCACAATACTGTTCCTGTCGAGCAGCACACCCTGAAGCCTTCCGTATGGGCATACAATGGTACATACCTGCTCGCGAAACCATGAAAAGATGAAGTAGAATACGGTCGAAAAAGCAAGCATCCCGGCCAGGCCGATAATATGATCCCGGGCATCGCCCGTAACAATATCTTTCCAGGCATCCACTCCAATGATGTACATCAGGAAGAAATTGGATACAGTGAAAGAGATCAGGTAAAATATGGCATGCTTGATTCCTTTCCTGATAATTTTATTTGCATTCCAGGCTTGTTCATTAAGCTTTTTCTGAGCATGCTGGCTCCCTTCGATCCAGTATTCTATTCTTCTGAAAACAACTTCCATGAAAACTGTTTGCGGACAGGCCCAACCGCACCATATCCTGCCATATGTCACGGTAAACAAGATGATAAAAACAATCATAGAGATCATTGCCAGGAAGAAGAGGTGGAAGTCCTGGGGCCAGAACTGAACCCCGAAGATGACAATTTTTCGTTCGATAAAATTAAGAAGAAGCAATGGTTCCCCGTTAATGGTAATGAAGGGAGTGGCAAAGAATATTGCTAACAGAATGATGCCTGCCAGGTTGCGGGCGGAAGTAAATTTCCCTTTAGATTGCTTTGCATACACCCACAAGCGTTTCCCTTTTTCATCGATCGTTGCCAGCTGATCGCGAAATGATGTTTTTTCTTGTTCTTCTTTTTTAAACTGTACCATGTGCTAAAGATAATGCGGAAAAAAAACAAGTAGCAACCCCATGGCTGCTACTTGATCATTAAAAAATATGTTTCAGATCAGGTCAGCGTAAGAAGCCTAATTGCATACTTCTCCCTGCGGCTCTTTGGGGACGATCTCCTGGGAAAGTCAGCTTCCGCCTGTCCAGATTCAGCAGGTAGCAAGCTTTATCCTGAGCCTGCAAGGCACTGATC
>QMPN01000151.1 GCA_003648575.1 Bacteroidota bacterium | reverse complement strand
GGAAGTTTACCTCGCTATCTGGATCGTGATATTTGTGCTGATGGGATTTTATCTCCTTGGCAAGATCAAATTTGCTCACGATAGCGAGGTGAAGTTTATCGGTGTTCCACGGCTGGCATTTGTTATCATAACATTCTCTTTCGTGGTTTACCTTATCCCCGGCATGTTTGGCGCACCCCTGAAATTTTTATCAGGATATCTGCCTCCGGCACAAACGCATGACTTCGATATCAATGCCATCGTAAGGGAAAATGTAAAAATGATAGCCCCGTATGATGATACTCCTGCGACCTGTGAAACGGCAAAATATCACGAATTCCTGCACCTTCCACATGGGCTGGAAGGCTATTTCGATTATGAACAGGCATTGTCATGTGCAATAACACTCAACAAACCGCTCTTCATCGATTTTACCGGACACGGATGTGTAAACTGCCGTGAGATGGAGGCCAATGTCTGGGCTGACACCAAAGTGCTGAAGCGCTTGCAGGAAGACTATATTGTTGTTGCGCTCTATGTTGATGATAAGACCGCGGTTCCGGAAGAAGAATGGGTGCTCTCCAGTGCAGATGGAAAACTTAAGAAAACTGTGGGCAAGATCTATGCCGACCTGCAGATCCATAACTTCAACATCAACGCACAACCATATTATTTACTGCTTGGCCTCGATGGAGAGATCCTTGCCAAACCCAGGGCATATGATCTCGATGTGGATGCATTTGTTAAGTTCCTGGATGAAGGAAAGAAAAACTTTAAAGAAATATATGGAAAGTAAAAAAATTGCTATTCTCATCATTGGCCTCTTTGTTGTCATGGCCATTGATCTCGCTGCCCAGCCATTTGAACCCATTACCTCATCCTTCACCGGATTGGGGAGAAGCTATGTGGCCTGGGGAGACTTCGACAATGATGGCGACCTGGATGTGGCCGTCTGCGGGATCACCACAGCCGGTGATCATCTTACACAGATCTACATGAATGGGGAAGGGGCCTTTATTGACATTCAGGCCGGAATCAAAGGCGTAAAAGACGGTTCACTGGAATGGGGCGATTATGATAATGATGGTGACCTTGACCTTTTGCTTACCGGAGAAACATCTGATGCAGGAAATATCTCCCTGATCTACAGAAACGATGATGGAATATTTACTGAATATGATGCAGGCTTCCCCGGGATTGGTTATGGCCACACTGCCTGGGGTGATTATGATAATGATGGTGACCTGGATGTGCTCATCACCGGTAACTGGACAGTAAGCCTTTATGAGAATATAGATGGCAGCTTTAATCTTGTTGAACAGGATTTCGGACATCTGCAGAACTCAAGGGCTGCCTGGGGTGATTTCGATAATGATGGTGACCTGGACTTGTTACTGATTGGTGATACCGGCGGCGGCTATCTTACCGCAGTATACCTGAATGAGGATGGTGAATTCATCACAGCTAACCTGGATATGGAAGGATTGTTTTCAGGGTCAGTCGACTGGATTGATTTTGACAAGGATGGAGATCTGGATATATGTGTTAGCGGATATGATATTTTCCTGGAACCCAGGCTTCTGCTATATGAAAACCTGGCGGATGGGAATATTGCGCCTTACCTGGTTTATCTGCCGGGATTGGGCATTAGTTCTGTCGATTGGGGTGATTATGATAATGATGGTGACATGGACATCCTGGCTTGTGGAAAAAACGCTTCCTGTGGTGGTGGTATAACAAATGTTTACTACAACCAGGAAGGAATATTTCTGTCGGAGCCTCAGGCCAATTTAGCCGGTGCCATCAGGTGCAGTGCCGCATGGGCAGATTATGACAACGATGGTGATCTCGACTTCCTGCTCACAGGGCTGACCCCGGAGGAAGTACCCTTCTCGCAATTTTACCGAAATGCCGCAGGGGATAATAATTACACCATGAATACCATGCCTGTAGCTCCGGATAACCTTGAATCAATCGTGGGAGGCAGTCATGTGATCCTCTCCTGGGACAAAGCCACGGATGAGCAAACTCCGCAGGACGGACTGAATTACAATCTGCGTATCGGGACCCATTCAGGCGATTGCGATGTGCTTTCCCCTATGGCAAATGCTGAAACCGGATTTCGTTATATCCAGGCGATCGGAAACACAAATACTGAGGTGTCCAGGATGATCATGAACCTGCCGGAAGGAACCTATTACTGGAGTGTTCAGTCGATTGATCAGGCTTACAGCGGATCCCCTTTTGCTGCAGAGCAGAGTTTTACTATCCTCGAGACCGATATATATGAGCTAAGCGAGAGCACAACCATCCGGGTTTACCCCAATCCTGCCGGGGAAAAGGTTTTTATCCGGTCATCATCCTCAGAAACCATAGAATTCAGGATGTACAATTTGAATGGACAGGAGGTCTTATATGGGTCTGTTACTTCCGGAGAAACCATTGACATCAGCTCGCTGCATAAAGGTGCTTATTTTATGCATTTGCGTGATGGAAAAGGAACTTCTATTCAAAGGTTGATTAAGCAATAGTATTTTATGTACTTTTCCCTTGATGGAAAAGGAACCAAAAAATCCAGGAAACAGGTTTCTTATAAACAAGAAATCCTAAACTTGTAAATACGAAACAAATTCCAAAACACAAATCTCAAATCCAAAACAGTTTTGAATTTTGAATTTGGAGATTTGTATATTGTTTCGAATTTAGAGATTTAGGATTTAGAGTTTTATGATTTCATCATTTCCGCATAATACTTATAAAAATACGGTATCGTCTCTATCCCGTTAAAGAATTGCTCCAGCGGATAATTCTCATTGGGTGAGTGTATCGCATCTGACTCCAGTCCGAAGCCCATGAGAATGGACTTGATGCCCAGTATCTCCTCAAAGGTTGAGATGATCGGGATGCTTCCGCCACTGCGCACCGGAACAGGTTTCTTACTATATACTTCCGTATAGGCTTTGTCAGCTGCGAGGTAAGCGACCATATCGGTGGGGGAGACGTATCCTTGTCCTCCGTGGAGGGCTGTTACCTTAACCTTTACAGATGGTGGTGCAATGGACACAAAGTGCTTTTCAAAAAGCTCGGCAATTTTGATATGGTCTTGGTGAGGAACAAGCCTCATTGATATCTTGGCATAAGCTTTTGAAGCTATCACCGTCTTGGCGCCTTCTCCTGTATAACCACCCCAGATGCCGTTTACATCCAGTGATGGGCGGATACCGGTACGTTCGTTGGTACTGTAGCCTTTTTCGCCCCATACCTCATCGATGTCGAGGGCTTTCTTATACTCATCGAGGCTGAATGGCGCCTTGGCCATCTCTGTCCTCTCATTGTCACTGATATCTTCCACATCATCATAGAATCCCGGAATGCTAATAACATTATCATCATCAGTGAGGGATGCTATCATCTTAGTAAGGATGTTGATGGGGTTGGCAACAGCGCCACCGAATAATCCCGAATGAAGGTCTTTGTTCGGTCCGGTCACCTCAACTTCCATATATGCAAGGCCGCGAAGGCCGGTTGTAATGGAAGGGATGTCGGGTGCTATCATACCGGTGTCAGATACCAGGATCACATCTGCTTTCAGCAGTTCCTTGTTCTCTTCACAGAATTTACCCAGGCTGGGAGAACCAATCTCCTCTTCCCCTTCAACCATGAATTTAACGTTGCAGGGAAGGGTGTCGGTATTCACCATCAGCTCAAAGGCTTTGGCATGCATAAAGGCCTGGCCTTTGTCATCGTCGGCACCACGGGCAAAGATCTTGCCATCGCGGATCACCGGCTCAAAAGGATCGCTTTCCCAGAGGTTGACCGGGTCGACGGGCATTACATCGTAGTGGCCGTAAACCAGAACTGTAGGTGCAGAAGGATCGACCATCTTTTCACCATAAACCACCGGGTTTCCTTCTGTAGTCATGATCTCTGCCTTATCGACACCGGCTTTTAGCATCGATTCTTTCCAGTATTCAGCAGCTTTCATCATGTCATCCTTGTGGGCTGACTCAGAGCTGATGGAAGGGATCCTGATCAAGCCGAAAAGCTCATCAAGGAACCTGTCCTTGTTTTCTTCAATATACTTTTTTACGTGTTCCATAGTATTTGTTTGATATTACATTAATAATTTCTTGCGTATCTGTTTACTAATAAATAGCTACTGGTTACTTGTCCCTGGTTTCTTGCAGCTACCAACCAGTAACCAGCAACCAGTGACCAGCAACTGGCCTTAAGAGGCCAAAATTAACAATATCTCATGAATTAAGTATTAACGCATGGTGAAATTCAATATTTTTGCAGGAACACATAAAATTAATGTTACGATGAATAAGATCAGGGTAGCTATTAATGGCTTCGGACGTATTGGCAGGATCACATACAGAGCCATGGCAGGTAATGACAATATGGAGCTGGTGGCGGTCAATGACCTGAGTTGTCCGGCCACCCTCGGGCATCTGTTTAAATATGATTCCATACATGGAAGATTTGACGGGGAGGTCTCCTGGGGAGATGACCATCTGCTGATCAATGGGAAGCATATTCAGGTTTTTAAGAAAGAAGACCCCGGAAGTTTGCCCTGGAAAGAACTCGATATCGATGTGGTCATTGAATCCACCGGATTATTCGTATCACGAGAAGATGCCATCCGCCATGTGACAGAAGCCGGTGCCCGTAAGGTGATCATCTCCGCACCTGCCAAGGGTGAGAGCGACGGAGTGCCATATGTTGTACTGGGAGTGAATGATCATATTATCAACAGGGAGGATGTGATCATCTCTAACTCTTCCTGTACCACTAACAATGTGGCACCACTTATCATGATCCTCGATAAGCTCTGGGGTGTAGAAAAAGGCTTCATCACGACCGTGCACTCATATACACGCGATCAGAATCTGCTCGATGCTCCGCACAAGGACCTCAGGCGTGCACGCGCAGCAGCATACTCTATCGTTCCGACCACCACAGGAGCTGCCAAGGCTGCCACACGCATCTTCCCCCACCTGGAAAACAATCTCGGGGGTGCCGGCATCCGCGTGCCCGTACCCGACGGCTCACTCACCGACCTGACCTGTACCCTGGCAAAACCGACCAGCACCGAGGAGATCAATAAAGTGTTTAAAGACGCTTCAGAAACCTACCTTAAAGGCATCCTGGAATATACCGAAGACCCTATAGTGTCGGTTGATGTCATTGGCAATACCCACTCCGCCATTTTCGATGCCGGCCTCACTGCTGTACTTGGTGATGAAAATAAATTCGTGAAGGTTGTTGCATGGTATGATAACGAGACCGGTTACGCGAACAGGCTGGTAGAGTTGATTGAAAAGTTTGTTTAATTCGTAGAATTCAATGAGAATGCATATAAAAAAGCCTTTTGTCGGAATCCTGGCCTTTGTGATCGTATTGCTTACAATGCCATTAGGCCACGCAGCCATGATCATCATGGAAAAATCATTTGGCCATGAATATATATATCATGCGGCCATAATTTTGGGCATAATAGGTTTTATCCTGATTGTTTGGGGTACGGTCATCAACAAAGAAACAAAATCCACGTTTCTTGGCCTCTTTGGCGGTTTATTTATCTGGACCGGCTGGATTGAGTTTGCCTTTGTATACTATGCCAACAGGTATGGAGTTGAACCGCTAATTGTAAATGGTGAAGTCGTTACAAAACCTGAATATTTAATTATGCCGTCATCCATTGGTTTTTGGGTGATACTGATCATGTTCTACCTATTTGGTTCAAAATCTGGCTGTAGATTTTTTAACTGGCTTCAGAAAAAACTGAAGATCCGTAATACTGTGAAACTAAAACCGGCAGCACATAATTTTACAATGACTACATTGATGGAGTTGGTTGCCCTGCTGTGGACCTTCTACCTGGTGTTACTTTTCGTTTATGACAGCAATTTCCTTGGCGATCGCCACCCTGTAACTTATATCATTGCTTTTGGTTCATTGTTGTGGTCATTGTATTTGTTTACCAGGCTCATTAAAATATCTAAAGTGGCATATGCCATCAGATATGCAATACCTACAGTAATCATTTTCTGGAATTTTGTCGAAATCCTTGGCAGATGGGATTTCTTCAAAGAGATTTGGATAGAACCCGGAAAATATTGGCTTGAGATGTCGCTGATCACAGGCGTTTTCGTAATTCTTCTCCTTATTGGGTTTTTTGGGAAAAGAAAAGTTAGGCAGTAGGCGGTAGACTGTTGGCTGTTGGCTGTTGGCTGTGGGCTGTGGGAAAATGACCAGTAATTTAAAACTCAACATTCAAAACTTCAAGTACTCCAAGTACTCCAAGTACTTCAAGTACTTTCACTACTTTTCCCTATCTTTATATTTCGAATAAACCAAATTCTTATGAACAAAATATTGATCACTCTATTGATGTTTTCATTTTCAGGTATAGCTTATTGTCAGAATTATGAACCGATACCGGCAAGGCAGGAAGCTGTAATTGACACATTTTATCGGGATTATGTCATTGTGGATAATTATCGTTGGCTGGAGGATGTGAATAGCCTTGAGACCAGGGAGTGGATGAACTCCCAGGATAAGATGTCAGCTAAGTACCTGACCAAAGCAGTGAATAAAACAAATTCAGAAAGGTCGATTGATAAGTATTCTACCGTGACATACGATAATCCCACCAAAAAGGGGAATTATTATTTTACCTATGCATATTATAGTGATAGAAGCACTTCGGGTATGGGGGATTTTGTTTCTTCTATTGGTGGTGGCGGGTATACGGTGCCTGCACTGTTCTATCGCAATTATCTGGAGGCAAACTATGAGTTATTGGTTGACCCCAATTACATCTCAACAAAAGATTTGATCACTCTAACAGGGTATTGGGTGTCAAAAGACTCAAAATACCTGGCATATCAATATAGCAGAAATGGGAGCGATTGGGCTGAGTTGAAGGTGATAAATCTCGAAACTGCTCAACATATTGCTGACCACCTTGTTGATCTGAGGTTTTCAAATATTGCCTGGAAGGATGATGGCTT
>QMPN01000150.1 GCA_003648575.1 Bacteroidota bacterium | reverse complement strand
AGTGAATTTTATATGCAAAAACAACAGAGACCGGCCTATGCCACCCATTAAATCTGTCAGTAACCACTTTCTTTTGTTACATGAACAGCATGTTTATTAAAAACAGGTATTAGCTGCTTACTGTGGCAGGATTTCCCAATTAAAGTGCTTAATTAACAATATATTAACTCTTTTAACAAAGCATTAACAGTTTTCCCGTCTAAGTGAAATTAATTTTGCCAATGAGCAGACGGAATGAAAATTACTAATACTCGTTATTATGAGACATTTTAAAATTATCATCTTATTATTATTTGTTTATTTTATTATTTCACAACATCTCAGGGCGCAGTCTGAATGCTCAGATGTCATTTCTCATGGCGCCGGCTTTACTACCAGTATCGAATCTGTTACATATGATAGCCTTAATCAATTTGGTGATGCTGTGCACACAATTGTCATAAGGGTTGAAAATGATGGTTGTACTGATCCTGAATGCAAAGCCTTAAACCAATACTCCGTTGAAGCCATGGCAGGGACCTATTCAGATATTACCCACGCTTCTATTGCAGGTGATATCACTTATGGTGGCATCAATATGGGCCCTGGCCTGGGAGGAGTGCCTTTCGATGGATTCAGGATTTCGAATATTAACGGCATCGGAAACGGCGAGGCAGGGGTCTTCACGATTACATACACCCTGACCGGAGGACTTCAAAGGCAAAAAATGCAGATCAAGGCCAGTAATTATGAAAGCATTGTTGAGTTTCAGCTTGAAGATTTTCAAAATGTTCTGAACTGTTATGCCATAAGCAATATTTTACCTTATTATGCTCCACCGGACAGTGGTAAAATTCAAAACTCCCTTATCGGGGCGGAACTTACATCCCTGTATGAGACCTATTTAAATACTGATAGTGCTTCTTCCAATGATATTTTCCAGATCGTTAACCAATCCAATGTGGTGATCGAAGTATTTGCAGTGGACGGTAAATTTGATGAACTCCTTGCCCTGTTGCAATCAGGCTCATACGGGTTGACAGATGTCACTGCACACCCTGTTGAATTAAGGATTACGGGTGTATACCCTATTTTAAATCTGTTGTTGATAAACGATCTGCCCCTATTGGTCAACTATGCCCGTCCTGTCTATCCCGGCGCACCTCAAAGCGGTATCGTCAACACACAGGGCGACACTGCAATGCTTTCCTTTGTCGCCAGGAATGGATTCGATGTTTCGGGAGAGAATATCAAGATCGGGGTGATGTCAGATAGCTATAATACAAAGTCTAACGGAACGGCTGCCAACGATGATGTTTTAAGGGAAGACCTGCCCGGAACAGGGAACCTGACCAACTCCATTCCTGTTGATGTTTTGCTCGATTATCCGTACGGAGTTGCCTCAGATGAAGGAAGGGCCATGCTGCAGATCATACATGATGTCGCACCAAAAGCCGAACTCGCTTTCAGGACAGGACTGATCAGCCCTGTTGATTTTGCCAATGGTATCCATGAACTGCAACAAGCCGGATGTGATATCATTGTAGACGACATAACATATATTTCAGAGCCTTTTCTGCGTGATGGTGTCGTTGCACAGGCTGTAAATGATGTTGTTGACCTTGGAGTAGTATATTTTACTGCTGCAGGGAATTTTGGAAACAAATCTTTCGAAAGCCCATTCGTTGCCGGCTCGGTACCACAAGGGCTTAACGGCCCTGCACATAATTTTGCGGGACCAGGTAATGAAGATATCTATCAGAGCATCACGGTTACTGAAGGTACTTACACCATTGTACTGCAATGGGACGACGGACTTGGCAATGAATTGACTGGTACCGACCTTGACATATACCTGGCCAATGATGATGGATCCAGGCTTTTTGGCTTTAACAGGGAGAATATCGGAGGCTCTGCTATTGAAGTATTGCCATTTAAGGTCCTGGATACAGCACATACCAATATAGTGATCGTTAACAATGCAGGTCCTGACCCCGTAAATATGAAGTATGTTGTATTCAGGGGTGAGATTACTTTCAATGAATATTTTGATGCCTCTGTCTCAACCATCGTTGGTCAGGCAAATGCAGAAAAGGCTATCACAGTAGCAGCTGTCCTGTATAGCAACACGCCTGCCTACGGTGTGTATCCTCCCACAGTAGCCTCTTTTTCATCAGTCGGGGGAACGATCATTGATGGATCTGACAGGAATAAACCTGATATAACTGCCCCCAATGGGGTAAATACAACAGTTGACCTTGGAGGACCGAACTTTGACAATGACCCTTTCCCGAACTTCTTTGGAACTTCTGCGTCTGCTCCCCATGTTGCAGGTGTCGCAGCTCTTCTTCTCCAGGCAAAAGCAAAGTTCTATGATCCCGGTGAAACACTAAGCCCTGTCGAAATTAAAGACATCTTACAAGCAACAGCTGTCGATATGGAGTCTCCGGGCTTTGATCCGCTGACGGGAGCGGGCCTCGTGAATGCTACAGATGCACTGCTTACTCTTGCAAGCCCATCCCCCTTGATTACCGATATCGTATACGACACTACTTTGAATCCCGGAGAGGATACAATTTCATTAACGGTCATTGGCCAATACCTGACCGGGGGCTCTCAAATCTATTTTAACGGTCTTCTCCTAGAAGGATCATCAACTGTGAGTGTTGATATGGTAACAGGAACAATTCCTCCATTTGATGAAAGGTATCCGGCGATACAGGTTTACAACCCGCCAAATACCCAAACAAATGGAACAGATGGCGGAGTGTCAAATCCATTGTATTTTTCTACTAAACCCACAATCGTAGTAAATATCGCAGATGCAAGTAAAAAATATGCTGAGGTATTACCTGATTTTGATGCTTTATATTCTGTTGAAAGCGTGAATGGGACGTATAGCCTGAATGACTTTGGGCTTTCAGAACTCGAAATAGCACGTGTATTGAGCATTTCCCTGATAACTGTTGCAAACGATACCAGCAATGTGGGTTTGTGGGAGATAAAACCGTCAATGGAAGACCCCTTAAATCCTCTGAGTAACACCCTACCCACTGATCCAATTGATACAAATTTATTATATAATTTCGATTTTGATCTTATCAATGGGCTGCTGAGCATTGATAAGCTTGACCTCACCATTATTCCTAAAGATACTACGATCATTTATGGCGATACACTTTATGGGTTTGATTACTATTACATCTATAATAATGATACCATTGATCCCGCTAAC
Source organism: Bacteroidota bacterium (assembly GCA_003648575.1). The sequence continues at coordinate 3,820 of QMPN01000150.1, read as the reverse complement.
AATGTGCTTATAAGCGAACCTGTAAACCAGGCAGTATTAAATGCTTTGAGGCAGTCACATGCCACAGCACTGGTAAATGCCGTCGCCACAGTAAGGGCAACGGCTCTGGTAAATGGCGCTGGTGAGCCATTGCTCGATTCTGCTGCTCTTGCCAATACAAGCTTCTTTATTTCAAATGCTGTGGTAAGCCAACGGGCCACTGCCCTGGTAAATGGAACCTTGTTGGGTGCTCTGGAATTGCTTAACGCAATCGGAGCATCTTCCGCCACTGCCCTGGTGAACGCTATTGCAACCGTAAGGGCCACGGCACTTGTAAACGGACAGGCAAGCGTTATGGCATATGGAACTGCTACTGCCCTTGTCAATTATGGTGCGCTGGTAAACGCTGCCGGATTAGGGACAAGTTCTGCAACGGCATTGGTAAATAGTGAAAATATTAATGACAATACGAACAGCGGAGCTGTAATCATCCTTGGTGAGGGCGATATCCTTATCCTATCCGGTGATTCCATTGGAGATGTTGCCATAAGTTCAATCAACGTGATCACGGGAAATACTGTTGGAGAGCACCTGATAGTACCAGGAGCATTTATTTCCAACAACTTTGATGTTTCGTACGGGATAGGCAAAATCACCATCCTGCCGGATACAGCTGTGATCATATTTGATCCTGCAAGCCTGGCTCAGGATTATGATGGCAATGCGAATCCTGTAACTGCATACACAACTCCCGACAGCCTCATACTGACAATTACATATAATGGTGACTCCATTGCACCTATATTGCCAGGCTCATATATTGTAACTGCTACTGTGGTCGACTCAAATTATGTCGGTAGTATCACAGATACTTTAATTATTAATCCGGCCAGTGCAAGCGTGTCGGCAGACCTTAAGTTTATTTATGCCGGTGATTCCCTTCCATCATTTACTGCAACATTCAGTGGCTTTGTCATTGGTGAGGATTCAAGTATCGTCGACAGCCTGAGTTTTACCCTTAGTCCGGCTTTCGCAGGATTGGCAGGAACCTATGATATCATTCCATATGCTGAAGCCGATAATTACTTATTTACACCGCTAATTGGAACTTTATATGTCAATCCGTCAGGAGCGGGAACAAAACATATTAAAACATTTCTCAATTGTGTGGAAGATCTTACAACTCCCGATAGCCTTGGCCATACAATGATTGCATATTTTGAATATGAAAACAAAAATGCATCCGATGTCTATATTCCAATTGGTGAAGATAACCTTCTTTCTGCTGAGGGTTCTTTCAGTGGTATAAATCAACCTGAGGTTTTTTATGCTGGAGGTGGTTCATGGGCAGCAAACTTCGATGGGAATAAATTTACATGGACTGTGGCGAGTTACAAACATAACGGACATAAAACCTCTGTGGCTTCCCAGGCCAGTTCAACTTCCTCAAAATGTAATAAATCAGAACCTGTAGAGGATGAAAAGAATAAAGAACTTTCAGATATTAAAGTTTATCCGAATCCTGTTACTCATAAAGTTTATATAGAATTTGGAAGTGCTTTAGCTGAAGACAGTGAAGTGTTTGTTTATGACGTTTTTGGAAGAATTCAGGACATAAGCCTGTCAGGGAAATCCGATAAAACCATGGAAATAAATATGTCGGGGGTGAAGGCCGGAATTTATCTCATTAAAGTCCGGAATGGACAGAATATAGAGCTGTTGCGAGTAGTCAAGCACTAGGAACTCCATAATGCTCCATCCGGCATGAGAAATAACTACATAAGTAATAGACAAGCCATCGTATGATTAAGCAATTTATTATTTCAGTCTTACTGAGCTTGCTTATTATCAATTCTGCCATTGCCGGGCAGGCAGACAGTCTGATGGCAGTCTTTGAAAAATCAGAGGATGATTCTCTGAAAGTAAAGACCTTACTTTCCTTATCTGCAATATATTACCGATCCAATCCTGCTAAAGCAATTAATTATGCAAGCCAGGCTAAGGAGCTAGCGGAGAGGATTAGTTATTATAGCGGGCTGGCATATGCACATAAGAGTATTGGTATGGGATATTATTTTCAGGGTAATTATATTGAAGCAACCATAAGCTGGCAGCAATCCCTGAAAACATTCGAAAGCATTAACGACAGGCTGGGGGTGTGCAATATGCAGAATAATCTGGGGGCTGTTTATTATAATGAAGGTGATAATAATAAAGCTATCGAATATTATGTCGAATCTTTGGGTATTTCCGAGGAAATAGGCGATTCCCTCAGGATCGCAACAGCTCTGGTAAATATTGGAGCTGTGTATTATAGTAAAAGGGCAACCCATGATATGGCATTAGAATATTACACAAGGGCACTACCACTTAGTGAGGCGCTGGGTGATTATGATGCCATTGGCACCTCTGCCGTGAATATGGGACAGATATACCTGGATAAGGAAGATGATATTGCGGCCCTTTTCTATTTTACTAAGGCTCTTGAGGCTTATGAAAAATCAGAAACAGGAAATGTTCCTTATGCCATGCTAAACCTTGGTCGGGTATATGCCTACCGCAAGGATTTTGTTACAGCCATAAACTATCAGCGTGCTGCATATGAGCTTGCTGAGAAGAATAATGCAAAACTTGAAATGGCCCAATCATTGCTTAGTCTGGCCGATACCTACGATCAGATGGGAGATATCAGCCAGTCAATAGAGAACTTTAAATATTCCCGGGAAATTTCGAAGGAAATAGGGGCAAGCTATGTATTGCAGGATGCCTATAACGGACTTGCCCAAACCTATGCTAAAGTGCCTGACTATCCGAATGCATTCAAGTATCAATCATTGTATAATGACATCAAGGATACACTGTATAATGCAGAAATGGATAAGAGGATACAGGCGCTTACCCTGAATTTTGAGATCAATAAAAAGCAAGGCCAGATTGATCTTCTTACCAAAGATCAGCAGCTACAGGAACTTGCTCTTCAGCGTCAGAAACTACAAAGGAATGCCGTTGCAATCAGCGGGGCATTGATACTGGTCCTTGCTCTTGGAATGCTTAGCAGGTACAGGTATGTACGCAAAACAAACAAAATCATTGCCTATGAAAAAGAACGATCGGATAAGCTGCTGCTGAACGTACTTCCGGCAGAAACAGCCGAAGAGCTGAAAGAAAAGGGTTCGGCAACTCCAAAACATTATGAAATGGTATCGGTGATGTTTACCGACTTTAAAGGCTTTACCAGCATTGCTGAAAAGCTTTCTCCGCAGCAACTTGTAGCCGAGCTTGATGTCTGTTTCCTGGAATTTGATAAGATTATTGACAAGCATAATATTGAAAAGATTAAGACAATTGGAGATGCATATATGTGTGCGGGTGGTATACCGGCTGCCAACTCAACCAATCCTGTTGATGTGGTCAGGGCAGGCCTCGAGATCAGAGACTTTATGGAAAACCTGAAAACTAAACGGGAAGCCCGTGGCGAGGATTTTTGGGAATTAAGGATCGGAATCCATACCGGACCTGTAATTGCAGGAGTAGTCGGAAGCAATAAGTTTGCTTACGACATATGGGGCGATGCTGTAAATACCGCAAGCAGGATGGAATCAAGCGGAATCCCTGGCATGGTGAATATTTCAGGAAGCACATACGACCTCATTAAGGGGCATTTCAAATGTAGCCACCGGGGACAGATCAAGGCAAAAAATAAGGGCGAAATTGATATGTATATCGTCGATAGACTGGAAATAACGTTGTAATTGAACACCTAATATCGGAGTTAAGATAGTACTAAAATTCAGAAATTTGAGATGTCTTAATATGCTGGCTATATGAAAGATGCAATATT
>QMPN01000149.1 GCA_003648575.1 Bacteroidota bacterium | reverse complement strand
CGCAGAAAAGCGAGTAGATGTTTTTCATAATGGCTTGTGTTTCGTTTGTTTTTCAAGCTGTTATACGTAGTTTCCAAAAAAAAGTTACCAAATAAATTGCTTGTTTTTTGGTAAAGAAACTGCTGCCAGCCTGCTGCAAATATAAGGCAGAATTGTCGAAAGTCAAGTTTTTTGGTGATTATTTTCAGTTTTGGTGATAAAAAAACGGGCTGAGAATGACGTTTAAATCAAAAAAAAGCGCCAGTTTTGGATAGCTTAGTTCCTGGCGAGTCGGGAAAAGCTTAGTGGTCTGACGACTAATTTATTTCAGCAGAATAGTCGTCTGACCACTTTAATTCGATCTTTATCTGGCGTGCGGATTTCAGTGGCGCCAGTCTTCAAGATAGGCCTGTGGGAAAGCGAAACTGGTGTTAGTATATCCAAGGCATAAGTCCATCCTGCCTGCTATTCCACGCTAAGACTTGCGCCAGTTGGGGGCCGGTTGAGTTTATTGAATAGGGCATTGCAAATGCTATGTTAGAGATGCGCCCTTGTTGCAAACAAGGGCGAGAGGGATAAAAACAAAAAAAAGCGCAAGTTTTCTTGCGCTTTTTCACTAATAAAATTGTTTTTAGTTATTATTAAGCTCTTTTTTATCAAATGGTAATTTGTTCCCATATTTGCCATTGCCTAATTTAACTTTTCCTCTGTTTGGACCATCAGGAATAATTTCGCCAATACCCACATAATCCTCAGGATTATACCCGTAAACCTTGTAATCAGGTGGCCAAATGAATATTGATTCTTTGCTTCTTTGGTTTTTAGCCTTAGCGGCTAATGGATCGTCCTTAGATTTTAAATAATCTGGGCCAGGTGCCTGGACAAACCTACCCTCTCCAAATAATGTTTTTGGTCGAACTACTATTTGGTAATCAATTTCTCCGGTATGTGTGCCGCCGTTTCTTTCAACCAAGTCGAAACCTGTTGCTGATTTATTGACTACAGCTACTCCTTCACAAACCGGAATATTTACCTGAAGAAATACTTTAAGAGGATTATCTTCATCAATAATAATTATATCGACTAAAATAGGATCTATTTCTACGTGTGCTTTACCGTTAATTAAATCAACAGTTCCATAATCATAATACCAATATTCAGGCGCCTCTGGACAAGTCATTGTAATTCTACCATGGTTTTTTGTTGGAATAATTTCAGATACAGCATTCGTTCCAGTAATTTTCCTACTATTCCAATCGTCAGCAACATATGCATATGCAGAGCTCCAATTACTGACCGCACTAAAATATCCTCCCTGAACATTAACCCAGTTACCAACAGCAAAACTAACTATTCCTCTAACGTCTTGGTCAGCACCATTGGCGTAAGCATAAATACCAACTGAAAAACCGGAGTTACCAGAACCGCCAGATCTATCATGATAAGCGTGAATTGCTGGTTGGTAGCCATTTGCGTCTACATTAACATTAATATGACCGTACAATGCTGGATAAGCTGCAGTACTAGAATTATTATGATCCCCAAAAAAATAACCTGGAATCCATACATCAGAATAGCCTAATATAGCGGCTATAGTAGCATTTAAAGCTGTTTTACCATATATAGCAGTTCTATTTGCATCCTCAACCAAACCATGCACGGCTGCACCACCAATCGTACTACCTCCAATTGTAATACTACCATTATAACCTAAATATCCATAAGTTTGATTTCCAGATACATCTGAAAAACCTTGGACTGCACAGGCGCCATTTGTAGAATTTGTAGTTCTGAAATAGGCAGCAACCAAATTATTATTACCACTGTAATAGTATCCATACGGCTCTCCATCATCATAAACCCTTACGGCATCGTTAGCCTCCGGTCTAATATAATTAGCACTTGCTGGTCGTATCCACCATACAAGGTTTCCGGGCATACTTAATGGTCGTGCAAATTGCACCCACTGTGTATTAGTACCATCCCACCAAAATAAGCCTGGACCTGTTGTGGTATTTGTATTATAAACCATAAGACCTGTAATAGGTGACGTAACAGGGTCAGCTGTTTCAAGATCACTTATATCTACGTTTGGGAATGAAACGCCTTTATTAGTTGATTGAATATCTAACATGGTTGATTCATGAGGGTCAGCTGTTGGACTCGTACTTAATACAACCTGTGCCTGCAGTGCACTGCTAACTAATAAGGCTGTGGCTGCTAATAGGGTAGTTAATTTTTTCATTGTATGTAGTTTTAAAAATTTCGTTATTAAATTTAAAATATTAATGAGTTATAAATACTTTTTCAATGTATATATGATTATTTGTCAGTACACGAACCACATAATAGCCCGTTGTATTTGAAACAAAAACTTTATTTAAAGTTAAGTGAGGCAGGTTTCCGCTGTATAATATTTGTCCCATTAAATCATAAATAACAACATCCTTAATTATTTCATTTGAATTATTCAGAATATAGGCAAACTGCTTAGATGAGTAAATTTTAATTGGCAGCTCCTCAGGATTAATGCCTGTTTCAGGAACTCCGGTAGGGCCAAAGAAATGAATATTAAACCGGTGCTTTGAATCCTCAGGCGTTGCATTGAAAGTATATTGATTACTTATAGAAGTAATACTGTACCATTCTTCAGTTTGTAAATCTTCAAGCCATATTTCTGTATTTTCTTCAAATGTCTCAATATCATTAAAATCCATTGTGTAATCACCTTCATATCCACATTGAAAATGTGTTGGAACAGTGATCATCTCTGTATTGAGCTTGTCGAGGGGTAATGCATTAATAGCCAGCTCAGTGTCATCATTTGCAATACTCCTGATCATAGTTGCATCATCGTTTAGGCTGTTCCATTTTTTTGATTCGATTTCTTCATCGTAACTGAATGTAGCACCTTCTTCGAAATAAATATACATAGCATCCTTATAATTATTATTTCCACCTCTTACATTAACAGAAAGCACATTGGGTTTAATTTCGCGGAACGGGTCATTGCTGTGGGCACGATAAGTATTACTGAAATTGATAGCTGAAGTAGTATTCAATGTTTGAACAAAGAACCCCTGACCAACCTGAAGATATTGAGAACCGCCAACTCCATTAGCACGTTGAGTCCAATTACCTGCACTGTTACCAAAACCCGTGTATATCCAATACTTATTTTGAATATCACCACTGTTAGCACCTGTGGTACTGGCAAAAGCATCAAAATTGATGGCTGAAGGATAAGGATTACTGATTACTTCCATTTGATTATTAGCAACATTTTGTGATAAATATGATATATTCCCTGTTACAGGGGTTCCAACCATATGCATGATACCGGTTCCGGCAACATAATTTGTAAGTGCAAGTCCGTTAGCAACAATAACATTATAACCAAATGGCCATACGTTAACCCATGGTTGGGTAGTTGTCGTATCAACGGAGGCATCCCATTCATAAGCATAAGTATCAAGGGTTGTCATATTAAACTGCTGTAATCGAACACCTGTAGTTGCGGTTCCATAATAATCTATATCCGTTACCGTAGGTCCTACCAAATGCATATAAACAACGCCACTGGGACCTCCCTGTCCATAGACCCATGTTTGTACCTCAGCACTACCGGAAGAACTACTGCTTACTGTGCCATTATCTAAGAATGATCCAACACCATCAATGTTTGCTTCAATTACCATCGCCCTTGCGCCATTTAAACGTGTGTTTCCGTTAATCGTAACAAATGCATCTGGCCTGATTATCAGTCCTCTGTTAGCTGAAAGGGTCAGAGCTCCATTAGATCTTAAATAAGTATTAGCAGTTATAATTAAATGAGAAGAGCCGGATATCCCAATCCCTCCCTGTGCAAATAAATGAACAGAAAGAGAGGAATATATAATTAGAAAAGTAAAAAGTTTCTTCATAGCAACAGCTTTAGTAATTGTTAATATTTACTGCTTGCTGTGCTTGTATTCGTAATTGGGTAATCCACTGCTTGTAGGCTACAAATTTAATCAAAAAAACCTAATAGTCAAATAGTTTCATGTTTTGAGACCATTGCGAAACTTCTGAAAACTGTTTTTCTGAACGAAGTGAAGAATCTTAATATTCTGAATATTAAGTATTAAAAGATCCTTCGCTGTGCTCAGGATTACAAATTGGGTGTTTTGCAAAGGTGACAAAATTCAGTTCTTTTTTATTTCAATTATTTTAATTTCAGTTAAACCAAAGACGCAATTTATTTATGCGCCTTTGGTATTACAAGTCAGAGGAATGACTCAATATATTATCAATACTTTTTCAGTATATACATGATTATCCGTTAGTACACGGGCAAAATAATATCCTGTTTGTTCGTTAATTTGAATAATATTCAATGTGCCGGAAGCCGAAGTTATTTTATGATTCACTTCGCTGCCCAATATGTTATATATTTTTATGTCGTTAATTACACTGCCCACAGGATTAATTATGTAGATGTTGTTCTTAGAAGCATAAATTTTAACAGGCTTTTTAGCTGTGCTTATTCCGGATACATCAGTAACTACTTCCGGATCAAGAATGTGGATCCTAAACCTGTCTGCTGGTTCGTCAGGCAGCCCGTTAAATGTGTAAACACTTTCTTCGGCAGTAACATTAATCCAGTCGTTTCCAATTAACAGGTCTTGCAGCCATATTTCAATGTTTTCGCCAAAGGTTTCCAACTCACTAAAAGTCAGGATGTATTCGCCTCCGCCATAACCACACACAAATTGTAGTGGTATGCTGTTTAAAATAGCATGGAGGTCTTCCAAAGGTAATTTGTTAATAGCCAGGTTGGTGCTGTCGGAGGCGATGGTCCATATCATGGTTGCCTCCGGATCCATGCTGTACCATTTTTTGGAATCATATGGTACATCATAAGCAGTTGTAGCCCCTTCCCTGAAATGGATATAGGCTTCATCCACAAAACCCTGATCCCCGCCTTCGGTTACAATTTTTAGCAGGTTGTTGGTTTTGTCCCTTGTAATATCCTGGCAATTTGCACTTAATGCCAATACCAGAATCAATGTAAATAAAGTAGTAGTTGCTTTCATTTCCCCATTTTTTTTGTTATGCTGTCTCTATTAAAATGAGCTTGAAAGCTTGTGTTTCATATTGCTTGCGCTGGTTTCTTCTGTTTAAATCAGTGTATTTTGTTTAATACTTATTTAATGAATTATTGGTTAACATTTTTTTCTTTGTAATCCTTTGTGACATCCTTTGTGTGACTTTGTGGTTAAACAGTTAATAAAATTTCAATCATTGATTTGCCTTATTTATAAATACTTTTTCTGAGTATATGGATTGATCCGTACGTATACGAACCACATAATAACCCATATTTTCATTTAATGTAATTTGATATACTGATTGTCTCGGAACGGTATTTCTATATATTTCCTGTCCCGGCAAATTGTAAACAGCTATTTCTTTTACCGTTTGTTCCGATTTATTCCGGACATAAACCTTATTATTCGATGAATAAATATGTATGGGTTTACTTTCTTTAAAACTATTGAATTCGTTAACAGTAGTTGGCCCCATAAAATGCAATACAAATCGCTCCACACCATCATTTGGCGAGCCCGTGAATGTAAAAGAGGGGTTCGATTCGGGAATACTTATCCAGTCGCCTGTAAACAAGTCTTCGATCCAAATTGAAACTGCATATTCAAAGGTTTCGATTCCGCTGAAGTTGAAAGTATATTCTGCATCGTAACCGCATTCAAAATGGATTGGGATGCTGGTCATAGGGTTGATCAAACTTTCAACAGGCAATGCGTTAACGGCAAGTTCGGTTCCATCATCGGCCATGCTCCTGATCATAGTAGCATCATAACCGAAGCTGTTCCACTTTTTCACTTCCATATTTTCGTCATACCCATTGGTAGCATTTCCATCAAAGCGAATAGTTAATTCATCGGTATAGCCACCTTCACCGCCGGAGATATCAATTTTCAGTATGTTCATATTCGTTTCACGGAAGGCCTGCTTGCTGTGCGAACGAATAGAGGGAGAGAAGATAAGGTCGCCGCCATTACCATTTGCCTCCACAAAGAATCCCTGTCCTATTTGTATCATACCACTGTTGGCACCATTGGCACCACCGTAATAATTGCCGGTAGATGCATCGTATATCCAGTAATGTCCTTTTATAACATCAGAGTTATTGCCATAATTGTACAAATCTTCAAAGTCGATAGCCGAAGAGAACGGATTGCTTACAAGTTCAAGGTTGTTATTTGGGAACGATTGAACGGTATATATAACATCTTCAGAAATAAGGGTTCCTGACATTTCCATATGCCCCGAACCTGACTGAGAGTTTGAAACTGCCAGGCCATTTCCTGATGGTACGTTATAGTCAACAGACAAAACATTCATCCAGGGATAACTCTCGTGATCTGTAGTGTCGGCAAGAGGATTCCATTCATAATTATAGGTATCCAGATTTGTGACGTTGAACTGCTGCAAGCGGACACCCGAAATATTACCGCTTCTGTATAAGGCAGAACTGTCAAGTACAGTAGGTCCTGTAAAATGCATATAATAGTAGCCAACAGAACCTGAAATATAGGTTTCTACTTTTGCTCCGGCGTAGGTGTTGAAATTAATATCTCCGTTATTAATGAATGAGCCAATCCCGGTTTCGTCAGCTTTAAGAACGAGGCCCAAATCTTCGTTTACATCTGTGTCTCCATTTACTGTGACTGCGCCAAGAGTTGTCAATCCGTTTGAATGGAAGATGTTCAGATCATTCGTCACATTTAAAGTTGCGCTCACATGCATAAGCAATACTGCTCCTTCTATATTCAGATTACCAGTTCCAGGCTCCTCTTTTCCAATTTCAACAGTAGCATTTTCACCAATGCTAAGCATACCAGGATTTCCATTTTCATTTTGTATTTCACAGTCTCCTGATACTTCCAGTATAATAGTATTGTTACCGTCAGGGTTTTCCCAATTAGGATATGCAGGATATTCAGGGTAATAGTTTCTGCCATCAGGGATGATGCAGTTATCTTCATCACCCGGTGCTATCCAGGCATTAACCCATTCACCTTCATATAATTCAGGATCATAATAATCATCATCTT
>QMPN01000148.1 GCA_003648575.1 Bacteroidota bacterium | reverse complement strand
GGAGAGAGCGTTCCCAAGACCTTTGTAATCCTGGTGACGGTTGGTTCCAACTAATTTGAGGGATCTCCCGTTCAGCATAAATCCATTTTCCGGATGAAAACTAAAGAAGCGGAATCCAAATGAGGATTCAACCCTGTCAATCAGTTTTCCCGATTTGTACAATGCCACTTCCATGAAGTACATAGAAGGGCTGTCAGGAGACCAGAGCTTTGGATGCTTAAGCGGTGGAGGCTTAAGTAAAAAATTAGTCTGACCGTACGAATTGATGGTAATTTGTGATTCTGTTCTGCATTGCTCTTCTTCCCGATCTTTTGTAATTCGGCAGACAAGCAGAAGCTCTTCCTGCGTTCCTGACTGATTTTCTATGGATCCCCTGATCTCTACCCTACCTTCTTTCTCCGAAACTCCTGGAGTGCTTATATACAGTCCTTCCGATCCAAAATCCAGCAGGGTGACATGAATCGGATCGCTTACCACAAGCCAGACATCCCGGTAAATCCCGCCATAAAAAGTAAAATCGGCAGAAAGCGGCGGAATCTGCTTGTTAAATTCATTATTCACACGAACCTCCAGCATATTCGGCTCGGCACCAGAAAGCTTAACATGATCGGTAATTTCAACCGTAAAACCTGTATATCCACCCTGATGACGATCGATATGTAAGGAATTCACATAAACGTCGGTCACTTGGTTTGATCCCTCAAAGCGTAGGAACAATCGCTTTCCGATAAACTTTTTGTCAAGTATCAGCTCTTTTCTGTAGATCCCAGTGGATCTCAGGTAAGCACCCTCTTCATTTAAAGTATCAGTGGCATTCCATGTATGGGGAAGGTCCACCTGGATGGCAGGAGTATGGGGTCGGGCTACCAGGGAGAAATCCCAATTCTTATTCAGGGAATACTTTTTCCTTATAGCATCGGATTCACTGCCTGACTGGAAATTACAGGAAACTACTACCAAGCTTAACATTGAAAAAACAGCAAGAAAGAAAGATAATCCTGGAAATGATTCCTGTTGTGTGATATTGGATAAAGTTTTCATCTCTAGAAATTTAGGTAAAGAAAAGGGCTGCTTGTTGCAACCCTCTCCTTCATTCAACTAAAACCAACCTACTACCTCAAGTCCTACGCCAATCCTAAAAGTAATCCTCTTTTAGTAGCCTTCATGTTGAACAAGCGCCTTATTTACATCCAGTTCTGTCTGCGGGATTGGCATTTTCTCATACTTTGACATCCAGACCCTTTCTTTCATACCCTTATAGTATTGATCACCTTCCCTGCCGCCTGGATAATTGGCATACTCATTGGCGTTATACCAGTCATATTTTTCCTGAATTTCTCCCCATCTCTTGATATCGAAATAACGCAGAAACTCAAAAGCTGTTTCAACCCGTCTTTCATGCTTGACAATATCAAGTAACTCCTGTTGCGAGAGGCCGGTTCCTTCAATATCTTCCACATGCGGCATTGAAACTCTGTCACGCAATTGATTTATTAAAGCATAGATCTCAGGGTCTGCACCCTGTTGCGCAAGAGCTTCTGCCTTGATCAGCAGTATATGCGCGTAACGAATTAAATAGTAGTCCTGGGGACTGTCACCCGCTTGCTCTTTTATATCGGGTGCTGCTATGTATTTCTTTGCAAAGTATACACCCTCCGGTTCAGTTTTTGAGGTAGGGGGCCAGTTAGGCCATTGGTATGAAGTAACCGTTGCCATCAATCGGGGATCCCTGTTAGACCATATGGCCGCCGTGTCATATAATGGGCTGAGATCAACGGGCAGACCATCTGTACAATAAAACTCATTGACCAGGCTGGGCAGTGCTGTTTTATACCTTATGTACATTCTGCTGGAATAATACTTCATCCAGGCAGATCCTTCACCATCCTGTCCATATTCAAAACATACCGGAAAAATAACTTCGCTATTTTGCTCTTCCTCTGGCGTGAACAAGGTGGAATAGTCGGGATGCAATGAATAACTGAGATCCATAACCTTTTGGGCCGTACTTGCGGCACTCGGCCAATCCTCACTGTATAAATAGGTCCGGGCCAGCATCCCTAAGGCTGCACCCTGTGATATCCTTCCCCACTTTCCTGGGGTGAGGGGCAAGTCCGCATAACAGGTTTCCAGATCCTCTATGATAAAAGAAAATATATCGTCTTTCTGGCTTTTCGGCACCTGTGCCTCCTGCGCTTCCAGAGGCTCGGTGACCAAAGGAACATCAGCGTAAGTCATTGCCAGGAAGTTGTACATGCTTGCTCTGAGTACTTTGGCCTCCGCAACAATTTGTCTGCTTTCTTCAATACTCATACTTTCAATGTTCGGGACCTCTTTAATCACAATGTTTGCCCTGGATATAACCGTATAACAGGCGTCCCATATCTGGTCGTTCCCCCAACTTGTAGGGTCGTACGTACCCAGGGAAAGCGGTACCAGTCTCATCCAGGAAGAACTGCAATACGCATCATCTGATATGGCATCAAATTGAGCGATTCCTGCTCCGCTTGTATACCCGTTCCCCTTGTACATGGACAGATCCTGAAGACCATCAAAGCATCCCATTAAGGCCAGTTCAGCATCTTGTATATTATTCCAAAAATTATCGTCAGATATATCAGAGAGTGAAGTTTTATCTAGAAATTCCTTTTGGCATCCGGCAAAAATTAATCCGAAAGTTAGAATGATATAAAATAATCTTTTCATCTTGTTTGTTTTTATTGTTTCCAGACTATGTTAAAAAGTCAAGTTAAGTCCAAAAGAGAATATTTTAGACTGGGCGTAACTACCTGCCCTGATATCAGTGGGGAGTCTTTCAGGATCATAATCGATCATTTTTGTAAATGAAAGGAGGTTGTAAGCTGAAAAATATATCCGTGCACGGCTGATTCGTGCTTTAGCGGTCAGCGACGCAGGCAAAGTATAACCAATTTCAAGGCTTTTTAACCTCAGGTAGGATGCATCTTCGACCCAAAATGAAGACCATTTTGAATTGTTCTCCGAATTACCAAGGCTTGGGTAAGCCGCGTTAAGCTTAGTGGGTGTCCAGTAGTCCAATATGGCCTCTGTATAATTGCCATCCGCTTCATTATTATACCATTGCCATCGGTCAACACCCACTACACCCTGAAAGAAAGCAGAGAAATCGAGTCCCTTCCAACCTGCTCCCACCGTAAAACCATACATGAAATCCGGAAAGGGATTCCCAACGATCTCTCTGTCATAATCTTCTGAAATTATCCCATCTGGAACATCATCGGGACCGCTAATGTCCTTGTATTTTATATCACCAGGTTTCATATTCCCGTACTGAGTAGCATTATTCTCTGTATCCAGGCTTCCGTCCGACAGAAAATCATCTTCAGTTAAGTAACCATCTGCAACAAGTCCATAAAATGAACCAATCGGGCTGCCTACCTGATTTATAGTATGGTATGTGCCATCAATCCAATCTTCCCTTCCTCCCACATTCAGGATCTCATTTTTTATTTGTGAAAGATTCACGTTTGTGTAAAATGAGAAATCCCCAAATTTATCCTGATATCCGACAGCAACTTCCCAGCCTGTATTCTGTATTTCTCCAATATTCTGGTAGGGGGCAAGATCAACACCTACAATAAGTGGTATCGGCAGGCGAACCAATACATCGTTTGAAGTTTTATTAAACCAATCAGCCACAACAGTGATCTTATGGTCAAAGAGGTTAAAGTCCAAACCTATGTCCGTTATAGTTGTCTTTTCCCAGGTAAGCTCGGGATTGGCCAATTCCCTGATCGCCACACCGCCACGCCTGGAATTATCAATGATATAGTTGTACCCTGTAGCAAAGCTCTGTGAATAAGCATATTCTCCAATTTCCTGGTTCCCAAGTTGGCCCCAGCTACCTCTCAGCTTCAAAAAGGAAATGATCTTGTTCCCGTCCAGAAAAGATTCGTTTGAAAGTACCCAACCTGCAGAGAACGAAGGAAATACGCCATATCGGTATTCTTCCGCAAACCGGGAGCTGCCATCGCGCCTCACATTTGCCTCCAAGAGGTACTTATCATCATAATTGTAGTTTAACCTTCCAAAAAAGGAAGAAAGAGACCACTCGTATGCCCATCCGTCAACCGCTGGATTGGTCACACCGCCACCAAGTACATGGATGGAATTATTGGGGAATTCTTCAATGTAGCCTGAGTTATAATCCTCCCTGAACGACTGTGCTGACTGCCCTAAAAGAATATTCAACTTGTGCTTGTCAAATGATTTCGAATACGTCAGCAGATTTTCAAGTTGGTACTTAGTATTCTTTGTGAGTGTATTTAACAGGCTGTTCAGAGTGTTTTCATTGACAATTTCGCCCTCAGCATCATATTTCTGATACGTAGGTTTAAATCTTGTCATAGCTATCGCATTATCAATAAATGCGAAACTTGTTTTAAAATGCAGATCCTTGCTTATATCCCAGTCGGCATAAGCCTGTCCTTCCAAATGGTTCAGTTTGCTGTACCGGTCTCCAATACTTGAATCAAACAGGATATTATTCGACATCTTACCATGCAAATCATAGGCTCCGTCAACAAAACCGAACTCGCCATTTGAGTAATTCGTGGGCACTGTAGGCATGGTATGTCTTCTTAAAAAATAATTAAGCCCCTCATTATTGGTACCAGATGCATTGAAGATGGGCTCATCCACACGCTTATTGAATCCGAAAAGATTAACCCCTACGCTAAGTTTTTCGCTTAGTTTTGCCTGTATATGGCTGCGCAGATTAATACGTTCGGAGGAGGTTCCAATCATTGTGCCTTCCTGGTTTAAATACTCTGAAGATAGCCGGTAGGTAACTTTTTCGCTCCCTCCGTCAATCGAAAGATGGTAAGTTTGCATAAGCGCTGTTCTGTATGCCTGATCAATCCAGTCTGTATTGGCATAATGGTCGGGATCAGAGCCATTCCGCATGGTCTCAATTTCCTCACTGGTATACCAACCCTCGGTTGCCCCGTCAGCCAGTTCCCATGCATTTCTTACAGTTGCAAAATCAACTGAACCCAGCAGCTTTGGTTTGACCAGATTCTGCTGAGATCCCATATTCATATTGAATTTAACAGTTGGCTTACCTGATTTCCCGGCACTGGTGGTTACCAGGATAACCCCGTTTGCTGCTCGTACTCCGTAAATGGAGGCAGAAGCTGCATCTTTCAGCACACTGATACTTTTAATATCGCCCGGGGGTATCTGACTGAATGAGCTTTCAACCCCGTCAACAATAACAAGAGGTTTGGCACCTGAATTTAAAGTGCCTATGCCTCTGATAAAAATTTCCGGATCGTCAAGTCCCGGTTGTGTACTGAAATTGCTGATTGAAACTCCGGCTATTCTCCCCTGTAGAAGACTTGCCGTGTTGGATGCAGGAATTGATTCCAGTTGGTCTAGGCTAACGGATGCGACCGATCCGGTAAGATTGGCCTTCTTTTTAACCCCGTAACTGACAACGACTACTTCTTCCATGACATTGGTGGATACATGAAGTGCTACATCAAGCACTACCTGCCCTGTTGCAGGAGTAATTTCCTGGCTTTCATAGCCCACATAGGTGAAGACAACTGTTCCATCTTCCGGGATCATCAGAGCATAGTTGCCATCAACGTCAGTGATCGCACCTGTAGTAGTCCCTTTCACTACAATATTCACTCCCGGCAATGAACTTCCGTCATCTGAGGAGGTAACTGTTCCGGTTACCTGCACTTGCGCACTTAAGTGGACCGAAAACCAAAATACGGATAGGAGAACAAGAATACTTTTCATAAGGTATAGTTCAATTGGTTTGCATTTAAATATTCATGTCCAATATTAAAGCATAATCCATGAACAGCTAATGGTAAATGTTTCCAATGAGACAGGTGTTTGTTACATGGAATGAAATGCCGCACGTAGAAGGAAGGTGTTTTCTTTACAGAAGTGCATGTTTCTCAGCGTATTCCCTGGGGGTCATTTTAAACTGTTTTCTGAAAGAATTCCGAAAATACTCTGCATCCTGGATGCCTACTGCATACCTTACCTCCGATATATCCAGGGATCCCTTTTCCAGCAATTGTGCGGCCCTTTTCAAACGGATCACCCGGATAAATTCGACAGCGGTAAGGTTTGTGAGGGATTTAATTTTCCGGTAGAAGTGAACCCGGCTCAGACCTATTTCTCGACTCAAACTGTCCACATTGAGTTTCGGATCTGCAATATTCTCTTCAATATGCCGGACTGCTTTTAAAAGTATTTTCTCATCCATGGAAGTCACGGTAAGGTCCTCAGGTTTGAATAAACTGCTTTTGAGGAAATGTTCCTGTATAAGCTTCCGTTGAAGAATCAGGTTCTTCACCCTGTGTCGAAGGTAGTCAGCACTAAAGGGCTTATGAATATAATCATCTGCTCCCGTTTCCAGCCCCTCATATTTGTATGTAACTGCGGTCCGGGCAGTTAATAGTATAACGGGGATATGACAGGTACGCTTATCCGACTTCACCAGTCTGCAAAGTTCCATGCCGTCCATTTCAGGCATCATAATATCACTGATTATAATGCTCGGGGATACCTTTCTAATCACGTTCCATCCTTCATTGCCATTATACGCAGATTCCACTCTGAACATCTCTGAAAACAGGTCTTTGATAAAACCGCAGACTTCTACATTATCTTCTATGATGACCATGATTGGCTTTTCTTTTGTCATATCGATGATCCTGTTCAGAGGTAGATTCTCATCATCTCCTCGATAGTCCTCAATTTCAGTGCTTAGCAGGTCCTCCTTGTATAAAGACTGATCTTCACTGGTATGATAATCTTCAATAATCTGTTCAGGATTCAGGTGCTTCCTCCCCAGCGGCAAAAGGATTGTAAAGCGTGTATTTCCGGGATTTCCGTCAGATGCTTCTACACTGCTAACGGATATTTTGCCCATATGCATTTCCACCATGCGCCGCACAAGTTCAAGTCCGACTCCGGTGCTGATTCCTTCCACTCTTTCCGAGTAGAATCTGTCAAAGATTCGGTCAATAACATCCTGAGGAATACCTTTCCCGAAATCTTCTACGATGATAATCGCATATCCATCAGGAACATCATCACATTCTT
>QMPN01000147.1 GCA_003648575.1 Bacteroidota bacterium | reverse complement strand
GCCATTGTGAACCACTTTATGCGCCTGGATGAAGAGAAGAATGGGAAGAAAGAGGAAAAGAAAGAATTGACTCCTGAAGAGTTACGTGAAAAGCTCATGAACATGACCCAGGAAGAAAGAATGAAATTCATGCAGGAAAACCCTGATCTCATGAAAAAGATGGGTGGTGGACAGGGAAGAAGGCCTGGTGGTGGGGGAGGTAGGGGGAAGTAGATTTGAACTCAGAAATCAGAACTCAGAAATATTTCCTGCTAGAGGGGGGATGAAAAATGGAATATCGAACGTCGACAAACGACAATTGACAATCAACATCGACAATCAACATCGACAATCGACAATCGACAATCGCCTAATCCTAATAGGGATCGACATCAATCCTGATCCTCACTTTCTTGAATTCTTTCAGGAAAGCAAAATCATCTAACTGTCGTTGTAGTTCCTTTTTTACAGCCAAAACGGATTCTGTACGGCTGGTTTTTATGAGGAGTTGTTTGATATATTGATTTTTGACCCGTGAAACCAGTGGGTATTCAGGCCCGAGCACTTTGCCGGGAAAGATGCTGTGCAGTTGCGTTGCCAGGACCATGGCTGCTTCATTCAGCAACTTGAAATCCCTGTATAGCAACCTGACCTGTATCAGCCGGTAATATGGGGGGTATTTAAAACGGTTCCTTTCGGCCATCTGCCACTTGTAAAGCTTTATATAATCGTTGTCGACAACATCGGCAATAACCTCATGCTTCGGGTTGAAGGTTTGAATGATCACCTTTCCCTGTTTTTCTTTCCTGCCCGACCGGCCAGCAACCTGTGCCATCAGCTGAAAGCTGCGCTCATAGGAGCGGAAATCCGGAAAGTTGATCATATTATCGGCATTCATGATGCCAACAACATTTACATGATCGAAATCAAGCCCCTTGGTCACCATCTGGGTTCCGACAAGCACATCGATCTCCTGCTTTTCAAATGCATTGATGATCTTCTGATGGCCGTGCTTACTGCGAGTTGTGTCGAGATCCATGCGCCTGATGTTTGCCTCAGGAAAGATGATGGAGAGCTCTTCTTCGATCTTTTCTGTCCCGAAGCCATGCATCAAAACCCTGCTGCTGCCGCATTCGGCACATATTGCCGGTACATATGTGTGGTAGCCGCAATAATGACAGCGCATGTGGTTGGCATTTTTATGATAGGTGAGTGATATGTCACAGCGTATGCACATGGGTATCCAGCCACAAACTTCACATTCCAGCCTGGGGGAAAATCCCCGGCGGTTCTGAAAGAGGATCACCTGCTCCTTTTTGCGCAGGGCTTCTTCGATATGATCGAGCAGCAACTGTGTAAAGTGCGACGGGCTTCCTTTTTTTCTTAGCTCCTTCCTGAAATCTGAAATGATGATCTCAGGCATATTGAGGTCTCTGTAGCGCTGATTAAGCTCAATAAGGCCATATTTCCCGCTTTTGGTGTTGTAGTAGCTCTCGAAGGAGGGTGTGGCTGTCCCAAGTAACACCTTAGCGTTATTCAGGCCGGCAAGGAATATGGCTGAATCCCGGGCCTGGTATCGTGGCGCCGGATCAAATTGCTTGTACGACTGGTCGTGCTCTTCATCCACGATCACAAGGCCAAGGTTCTTAAATGGCAGAAAGATGGCCGAACGAGCACCAAGGATCACACGGTACTGGTCTTCAGGATCTTCGGCATTTACTTTGTTCCATATCTCTACCCTTTCCCTTTCATTATAACGCGAATGATAAACGCCAACCTTGTTCCCGAAATACCTTTGCAGCCGATGAATGATCTGCGTGGTGAGGGCAATCTCAGGCAGCAGGTAAAGTACCTGTTTCCCCTTCTTTAACGCCTCATCTATCAGGTGGATGTATATCTCGGTTTTGCCGCTTGAGGTGACACCATGAAGCAGGCTGACATCCTTTTCCTTGAAGTTATCCTTTATCCGTCCAAGGGCCTTCTGTTGATGTTCATTGAATTCGATCTTTGCAGGATCATCCGATGAATGCCTGGTTTCCAGCCTGCTGACAGTTCTTATCTGAACAGTGAAGACCTCCTTTTTGATCAGCTCCTTCATCTGCGTATTTACGGCATCAGCCGTTTTCAACAACTGAGATTTACTGACTTCAGGATACCCGTCTTCTTTATTGGCAATGGTGATATAAGCAAGGAGGATCTGCAGCTGCTTGAAAGCACGTTTCTCCAGCTTGTCGAAGATCTCCTCCAGCGCTTTATCTTCATGAAAGGCTTCAGCAAGCCTTACATATTCTTCTGTTTTTGGCTTGTAATGGTCTTTTAATTCCTCCTCCAGCATTATCACCTTCTTATCGATCAGTGTGTTGACCAGAGGGAGTATTTTCATTTGATCGGTGATGTCTGATGCTTCTTTTATCGAAAGTGTATCCCTGTGGATCAGGGCCTCGGCGATCAGGGCTTCCTTTTCATTCAGGGCAGTTGTGCCGACTGTAAATCCGGGATACAGCCTCAGCTTTGATTCACTGGCGAGCTTGAATGCAGAAGGCAGGGCAGCATTCATGACCTCACCGGGATAGCACATGTAATATTCAGCCATCCAGTCCCAGAATGTGAACTGGATCTCATTTACTATCGGCAATTCATCAAGTATGGAAAGTATGTATTTGGGGGCATATCCTTTCGGTATATCTTCGTGCACTTTCCTGACCAGCCCTGTGTAAAGCTTTTTTCTCCCGAACTGTATGGCAACGCGTTGTCCGGGCAGTATGAAGTCATTCAATTCGAAAGGCACCCTATAGGTGAAAAGGCCCTTCACCGGAAGGGGTAGCATTACATCCACGAAAAGTGTTTTTCTTTCCATGCTTTCAGACTTATGAAAAATGTTGACAGGTCAGATTGCCAGCACACGTGCTATATCAAGCAATTCGAGGTTGATATACTGGTGGTGTTTGATTGATTTTTCAAAAGATGTCATCTCAATTTTATTATCGATAAGGCCAAGCATTACGCCACTTACACCTTCTTTGAGTGTCATGATAGCTGCATATCCAAGCCTGCTTGCCAATATCCTGTCCATGGCCGAAGGCGACCCTCCTCTCTGTATATACCCAAGAATGGACACCCTCGTTTCGAAATCCGGAAAGTGATCATTGATCTCTCTCTCAACCTTCATGGCACCGCCGGAATCATCTCCCTCCGCAACAATAATAATACCTGAGGTTTTGTTCTTTTTCCAATCCTTCTCAAGCATATACAACAGTTCGGCAATATATGTCGGGCTTTCCGGTACCAGGATCATTTCAGCTCCTGTAGCGATCCCGCTGCGCAGTGCTATAAATCCGGCATCGCGCCCCATCACCTCGATAATGAACAGGCGGTCGTGCGAATATGCAGTATCCCTTAATTTGTCAACGGCTTCCATAACTGTATTTACGGCAGTGTCAAACCCGATGGTATAATCAGTCCCGAAAAGATCGTTGTCGATGGTGCCGGGCAGCCCTACTATGGGTACACCGAACTCTTTTCCGAATTCCTTTGCCCCTGTGAATGTCCCATCACCCCCGATCACCACCAGGGCGTCGATACCCATAGACTGCATCTTATCGTATGCTTTCTTGCGCCCTTCTTTTTCATAGAAGGCCTTACAACGTGCAGACTTCAGTATGGTTCCGCCCCGCTGAATGATGTTGGACACAGACCGGCTGTGCAGCGGCACAACCTCACCACTGATCAGTCCATGGTATCCACGCAGCGACCCTACCATCTCATATCCTTCATAGATACCGGTCCTCACAACGGCGCGAACGGCAGCATTCATGCCGGGCGAATCGCCGCCTGAGGTGAGAACAGCTATTTTCTTTATTTCATTCATATCTCAATACTCAATCTTTTGCCTCATTACTATTTTTATGTTTCCGGCTCCCCTCATACAACTCAAACTTCATAAACCTGCACTCTATCGGGCCATTAAAGATCCTGATCTTCTTTGAAGGCCGGAGGCCGATGAATTTCATGGCTCTCAGGTCTCCGCCAATGATCCATGCTTCGGAATTCTGGTAGTTTTGTTTGAGTGTGTCGCCGATCATTTGATATAAACCAATAATATCATCAGATTTAACCCTCTCCCCATAAGGTGGGTTCATGACTATGTGAACATCCCCGGGGGGGCGTTTGAGCTTCTCGAATGATGTTGGATGCAGGCTGATAGATCTTTCCAGGCCTGCACTGCTGATATTCTTCCTTGTTGTCCGCATCGCCAGGGACGACATATCGCCGCCCACGATCCTGACAGAAGAAGCTTCTTCTGCCGGCTTTGACCTTTCTTTAACATCCTTCCAGATTGCCGCATCGAAATCTTTCCATTTCTCAAATCCAAAGCCATTACGATAGTATCCTGCCGGGATGTCATTGGCTATCATGGCTGCCTCGATCAGGAGGGTGCCGGAGCCACACATTGGATCAACAAAGGTTTTCTTTTTGTCCCAACCACTCAGCATGATGAGGCCTGATGCAAGCACTTCGCTCAGTGGTGCGGGGCCGGGTGCAATTTTGTAACCCCTCAGGTGAAGGGATGAGGCTGAACTGTCGAGGGAGATGGTACAATGGTTGCGGTTGATGTGCACGTTGAACCGCATATCGGGATAATCAGTGTCGACAGAAGGCCGTTTGCCAAATTTTGCCCTGAAAGAGTCGGCAATGGCATCCTTTGTCTTAAGGGCGGCATACAGGGAATGGGTGATACCTGAGTTAAAAACAGCACCGTCGATGGCAAATGTGTTGTCGAGGCCCATCAATGTATCCCAGGGCAACTTGAGGCATTTGCGATATAATTCTGTATCGTCGCGAGCAGAGAATTCCCATAAGGGTTTGAGAAAGCGCAATGCAGTGCGACAGTTGTAGTTGCATGCGTACAGGGTCTCCTGGGTACCGCTAAACTGTACCCCTCTGTGAATGATCTCAATATCGCTTCCCCCTTGTTGCCTGATCTCCCCGGCGAGAATCTCTTCCAGGCCCAGGATGGTCTTTGCGGTAATTGTGAAGGTTTTTGCGGAAGAAGTCCGCGGGCGTTTTTGCATGCTCCAAAGATAGTCTATTCAGAAGAATGTTATCAGAGCTTTCTGATGGTTCTTTTACTTTTAATGATCAGTTTTTGTCGCCAGATTGCCTTTTTTCGATTTTCCGTATCCGCACCCATCAGGTAGGCCACAGGCTTCATCGACTTGGAGTGGTCAAAAATGATCTTGAACATGGCAGCTACGGGAACAACCACAAACATCCCAATAATACCCCACACGATACCCCCGATAATGATCAGCAAAATCGTAAAGAACGGATTTAGGTTAACATAGCTTCCTGTGATATTAGGTGTAAGAATATTGTTCTCAAGAAACTGTATGATCACGAAAAGCATGATGACCCCAAGGGCAAGCCTGGGCGAGTCGCCTGTAAGCAGGGCAAACATAAAGGGGATACTGGCCCCTATCCAGGTGCCGAAATAAGGGATAAGGTTAAACAGCGCCGAGATGATCCCGAAAAGAATGGCGTATTTGACGCCAACGACCCATAAACCGAACGAATTCAGGACTGAAAGGATAAGTACTACAGTGAAAACACCCCCTACATACTTTGGTGTGATGAAGGTGATCTTTCTTATGACCTTGCGGGCATCTTCCTCTTTTTCTGCAGGGACAGTCATAAGAATAAATCTGTAAAACTTATCGCGGTAATAAAGCATGTAGAAAATGAAAACCGGCATAAGCCCCAGGGTAAAGATGGTACTGGTAGTTCCTTTGAATACAGACTTTGTAAAAGTACCGGAAAGATTGAAAATGTTGTTGATGGCATCGTGGATCATCAAATTCTGTGACTCAATGCTATAGCCCAATGCGCTTGCTATAATAGCCTCTAACTGATCGATATTGTGATGTGCTTTTTCCACAAGTGCCGGCATGTCCTGAGTGATCTTACCCATGTTTTTGTACAGGATGAAGAACAGTAGTGTGAGGAATCCAAGAAGGAGAAGGATACTGGTAAGGTTGGCCAGAATGCGGTTAAAATGCGCTTTTTTCTCAAGAAAGTTCACCAGAGGGAAAATAAGGAAACTGAAGATCATACCGAGAACAATGGTGCTGAGAAAGCCCCTGGCTACAATGATCCCATAGAAAAAAAGAATGATGAACAACAGAATGAATGTAAGGATTACAATCTTGGGTGGTTTGTTTAACATGACACCGGGATTTAGGAATTATAAAATCTTTCGTGAAGCTAAAGATAATAAATTTTATGTTCCCCCACCCTCTGGCCGCCTCTCCTAAAGCGTGCCGGCGGTGAATTTCTTAATTCTGATTTCTGCTATCTGATATCTGATTTCTACCGCCCAACGCCCAACGCCTACCGCCCATCGCCCACTTTCATCTCATTCATCAAAATACAAACATACTCCTGTGACAAGCCTTGCTTTTTCACTTTTAGTTCTTGCATAAACTCTTGCAGGGAATTGATATTCCCGGTATCAGGGTGTTTTCGGAGGTATTTCCCCAGATCAACTTCCAGGTTCAGGCTGTCATGCCATGCACCGGCCAGCTCACCAAGTTCTCTGAGCCTTTCAATTGAAATGTGAATGTAATCCTGTACCGGCAGCCGCCCATCAAAGATATTATTGAGATAAATGACGTCTTTCAGTTTCGTCCGGATATTGTGCAGCCTCTTTTCTTTAGTGCTTCCATGGAAAAGTATATGTATATCTGATTCCAGGGTGGCGAGAAGAATATGGCCACAGGCAACTGCTTGCTTTTCAGTAACGTTTTGAAGCAGTTCCTTAAGCTTGTGCCCAAACTCATCAAGGGATTCTTTGCCGAAAATATCCAGCGCTTTTTCAAATTTTACCCTTTGCCCGGCTATGCGTCGATCGAACAGCTTGATCACAGGATCCAGATCCTCATATTGCTGGTCGATCATCAATTGCCCGGTAACCTGCAGGTCGCGAAGCCTGCCCGACCGTTTGAAAAGTTTATTGATCTCTCTGAGACTGCCTTTGGCATCGAAAACATCACCACTTATCAGATCACTTAATCTTGCAAGCACACGAAGCCTTTTTACGCTCAGTCGAAAGTTGTGAATGGCCTCCACATCCTC
>QMPN01000146.1 GCA_003648575.1 Bacteroidota bacterium | reverse complement strand
CGGCACCGCCACGACCCCTGAGGTTTGAACTCTTTACAGTTTCTATTACAGACTCACGTGTGATGCTTACAGCACGTTTCAGAGCTGAACCTGTTTCATATTCCAGGCAAAGGACAGCACCCGAATTCTTATGGCAGTTGTTGCTTACCATAGAACTGATACGCTGGTCGGCATTCATGCCATCGCCCACAGGGCCAAGCATCGCTTCGACATCCTTACCGGATTTAAAACCGCCTACGAGCTCTTTAACTTTCGAGCTGGTAAGATTTGTAAACGGAACCCCGTTAATAAGGGCTGCAGGCTCCTGGTCGTTCATGCCAATGTCAGCAGTATTGAAAAGCCCGATCAGTCCGTCTTCAGTGACAGAACCAAACTTTACTCCGGCTTCTTCTTCAAAAGCCCTGGCAACTTCATCCCTTCCCTTCATCATAGCCACAAGACTGTCATTCAGATAAACAGTATATTTCCCTGTGGGCTTGTTGGTAAAGAAATGATAAAACGACAAAGTCTGATCTACATCAACTTTCGACATATTCAACTGCCCGGCGATGGTTTCGATAGCTTCATCGGGGATACAATTGTACGCTTCCTGGATATCAATGAGGATATCCATCAAACGCGTTTTGTCGTCCTTGTAGCTTCTGATGATATTTTGCACTTTATCTTTCATAAAATCAACACTTTAGTGATGCGTTCTTGAATTATTATCTTACTTGTTAAAGATTTAACAACGCAAAAATAATCCGATTTTTTAAAAGGGCAAAGGAGTCCGAAAATTTAGAACGATTTCAAATTACAAAATAAGGAAAGCGCAGATTATCAAATAATTAAATTTATTATTATAGATATTAATTCCCTATCCTGAAAGGGAATAATTGATCTCTTCGAGAGAAGAAATAATGTCCACGTTGCGAACAATCACCTCATCAGGGACATTTAGTTGCTCCGGTGAATAATTCAATATGCCTTTGATCCCGGCATCAAGCATGATCGGAAGGATGTCGTTCACGTCTTCCTGAGGCACTGCAAGGATAGCAGTGGTTATGCCTCCTCTTTTTACAAAAGCAGTCAGTTCTGTAATGCTGAAACAATCTATTTCGTTATGGCTGGTTCCGATCTTTGATGGATCGATCTCAAAAATAGCCGATACCTTGAGGTATGAAGAAGAATCCTCGAGGTAGGACAGGACTGATTCACCCAGGCGGCCCAGGCCGATCAGGATAATATTTACTCCGTCTTTTCCAAGCTTTTCATTGATCTTCTCAAGTAGCAAATGTATGTTGTAACCCATCCTCCGGTCGCCTGTAATCCCAAGCAACATGAAATCATGCCGCACATTCACGGATTTCAGGTTCAGGATACGGGCCAGGTCGTGTGAAAAAACATAGGGTTGATCCAGGTACCTGTACTTTTCCAATAGCCTTCTATACTGGCTTAAACGAAGGATAGTATTCCGTGGAAGCTCATTTCCCATCACTACAAATTTATTTTATCCGCCCACAAATTTATGAATTCAGGAGAATTATTAAAGATTACAGCTAAAACATGCAAAATAAGCTAAAAAAAACATGCCATAAATCGCCTGCTATTCTTAATATCTGGTTGAGGCTTTGCCAAATATAAAAGTGTAATTTTGCCTGACAAATAATTGTTGGTCCGTTCATGCCGAAAGCAAAGAAGATTCATATTACAGGATTGGTACAAGGCGTAGGCTTTCGTCCCTTCATATACAGGATTGCTGTCAGGAATGATCTGTGTGGCTGGGTCGAAAATAGCAACGAAGGCGTAAGGATACATGCCGAGGGGGGAGAAAATGAACTGGATACTTTCATAGACTCATTGAAAGTTGAAGCCCCGGCAGCATCCAATATCCACAGCATGGAGGTGGAGAATGCAGTGGCTGAAGGCTTTAATTCCTTCTTTATCAAAAAGAGTGAAGATACCTCCGAACAGATCACTGATGTCAGTCCTGATATTGCTGTATGCGATGCTTGCCTTGAAGATATGAAGGATCAATACCACCGCATCGACTATCCGTTTATCAACTGCACAAATTGTGGTCCAAGGTTCACGATAATTCGTGACCTGCCCTACGACCGGCCCATGACAACCATGGATGCCTTTCCCATGTGTAAGCGCTGTCGCGAAGAGTACACCAACATCCTTGACCGCAGGTTCCACGCCCAGCCTGTTGCCTGCACCCATTGCGGCCCAACATATAGCCTCCTCCTTGAAGAAAAGGAGATCGGCGATATCAACAAAATCCTTGAAATAACAGCGGATCTGATCGATAATGGCAAGATCATCGCCATGAAAGGTTTGGGTGGTTTTCATCTTTGTTGTGACGCACATAGTAATGATGCAGTAAATCGACTGCGAAATGCAAAAAATAGGGATGGGAAGCCCTTTGCTGTCATGTTCAGGAACCTTGAAGCAGCCGAAAAATATGCATTCATTTCCGAATATGAAAAGAAAGCCCTGGAATCATGGCAACGCCCTATTGTGCTCATGAAATCACGAAAAAAGCTTGCAACAGCTGTCAGTGTTGGGTTTGGCACTATAGGCGGCATGTTGCCTTACCTTCCTTTTCATCACCTTCTTTTCGAACAACTGAAACAGGACGTGATCGTTCTTACGAGCGGGAATATTTCTGATGAGCCCATTATCATAAATAATGATGAAGCTATTGAAATACTTGGCCCCATCTCGGATGCCGTCCTGCTGAACAACAGGGATATTTACAATCGTACCGACGATTCAGTTAGCAGGATAATAAATGACAAGCCCAGATTAGTACGAAGGTCACGTTCATGGGTGCCCAGACCGGTGGAGTTAGACCTGGATGTTGATGGTATTTTTGCCTGCGGGGCAGAACTGGTAAATTGCTTTTGCATTGGTAAAGGAAAGCAGGCCATACTAAGCCAGCATATCGGTGATCTAAAGAATGCCGAAACCCTTGAATTCTTCACAGAATCGGCAGGGAGGTTTGAAAAGCTATTCAGGATGAATACTACACTGATCGTTCATGACATACATCCTGACTACCTCTCAAGCAGATATGCCCGGGAAACCGGGATCAAAGCTGTTGAAGTACAGCATCACCATGCCCACATTGCCTCCTGCATGGCGGAATATGGTATCGATGAGCAAGTTATAGGCATCAGCTTTGATGGTGTGGGGCTGGGCGATGACGGAAATATTTGGGGCAGTGAATTCCTGCTCTGCGATCTTGCCGGGTATGAGCGTAAAACCTGGTTCGACTACGTGCCTATGCCCGGAGGGGATATGGCAACAAAAGAGCCCTGGCGGATGGCATTATCATACCTCATCAAAGTATATGGTGAATCCATACCGAAACTCGAATTTCTGCAAAGCATCCCGGAAGAATCGGTATCAATAGTTAAACAGGCGCTAAAACTCGGCCTGAATACACCGCTGACCTCCAGTGCCGGCAGGCTTTTCGATGCTGCCGCTGCCCTCTGCGGATTATGCAATTATGCCACTTTCCATGCAGAAGCTCCTATGCGACTGGAAGGCATCATCGATTGGGGAGAAAAAGGTTCTTATCCATTTTCCATTGATGGCCCTATCGATACGGGCGGCATCATAAGAGGAATTTGTGATGATCTGGAACAAAAAGTTTCCCTTTCAATTATCACAAGTCGATTCCACAATTCAGTGATTAATACTATTTTTGCCGGTGTTGAAAAGATCGCCCTGGAAACAGGTGTCAGAAAAGTCGTTCTCTCAGGGGGAAGCTTCCAGAATGAATACATCCTGGAAAAAGTAGAACAGGGGCTGAAAGAGCGTGGATACGATTGCTACAGCCCGGTTGAAATACCAGCCAATGACGGTGGGATCGCCCTGGGACAGCTGGTGATCGCAGCAGCGAGGAGGAGGAACAAAGATTAGAGAATAAGGAACAAGGAATATGCATAAGCATAAGAATGCGCAAGTGAAGTGAAGCATAAGGCATAAGGCATATGGCATAAGGCATAAGGCATAAGGCAAATGGCATAAGGCATAAGGCAAATGTAAATTGTAAATTGTAAATTGTAAAATATCATGTGTTTAAGCATACCGGCAAAAATAAATTCAATCGATGGCGAGATGGCCATGGTCAGCGTAGGAAGTGTTACCTATAAGGCAAGCCTCCAGCTTCTCGATGATGTAAAAGTGGGTGACTATATCTTACTCCATACAGGCTTTGCCATTCAGAAGATCAGTGAAGAGGAAGCTGCTGAAACGCTCAGGATCTTTCAGGAGTTTGAAGACCTGAATAAGCAGATGGATGAAGAAGAGAAAGAATCAGGGGAAAGAATCGTATGAAGTTTGATACCAGAAGTTTGATACCAGAAGTCAGATACCAGAAGTCAGATACCAGAAGTCAGATACCAGAAGTCAGAAGTAGTAGGCACTTTAGCTCACTCTAGGCATTTATGATAAAATATATAGACGAATATCGTGATAAAAAGCTGGTCTTAAAGATCGCTGATGAGATCAGGCGTATCTCCAGCAGGCCTTTGCGTTTTATGGAGGTTTGTGGCGGCCATACGATGGCCATACAGAAGTTCGGCATCCCTTCGCTGCTTCCGGAAAATATCAAGCTCTTATCCGGTCCGGGGTGCCCTGTATGTGTTACCGACCGCAAATTCATCGATACTGCTATTGCCTTTGCCCGCCTCGATGATGTTATCATCACCACCTATGGAGACCTGATCCGTGTTCCGGGCTCTACCTCCAGCCTGGACGCCGAGCGTGGTAAAGGGCATCAGATCAAGATTGTTTATTCGGTGCTTGATGCCCTCGAGATCGCCAGGAATAATCCCGACAAAAAAGTCATCTTCCTGGGGGTAGGTTTTGAAACTACAACACCCTCCAGCGCTGCAGGCGTAGTCAATGCCATGAACGAGGGGCTGAAGAATTTCTACCTGTACAATTCTCATAAGGTGATGCCACCGGCCATGACTGCACTGATCAACGAAGGCGTGAAGATCGACGGATACATCGCACCGGGGCATGTGAGCACCATAACCGGTACAGAGATTTACGATAACATCCCTACAAAATATGGACTTGGATGTGTAATATCCGGCTTTGAACCTGTTGACCTGATGCAATCCATCCTCATGCTGATAAGGCAAATGGAAGATAATGATGCGAAAGTAGAAATCCAGTATACGCGTGCCGTAGTGCGCAAAGGCAATACAAAAGCACAAAAGATCGTGGAAGAGGTGTTCGAACCCGCCGACGACTGGTGGCGTGGATTAGGGATACTTAAGGACAGCGGACTCAAGCTCAGAGAAGCATTCAAAAGTATGGATGCAATTGAAGTTATTGCAGTCGATGTAGAAGAGACCAGGCTAGATAAAGGCTGTATTTGCGGAGAAATATTGAAAGGACTCAAAACGCCGGGTGATTGTGAATTATTTGGAAAAGCCTGTACACCTAATGATCCTGTGGGAGCTTGCATGGTTTCGAATGAAGGGGCATGTCATGCCTGGTTCCGCTATAAAGGGATATAATAGTGCCTGGTGATGAGTGAGCATTTAATTTAAAATTCAAAATTCAAAACTTAAAATTAGAAGGGTATGTCCGGGAAAGATGAGAGGATAAAGTTAGGGCATGGAAGTGGCGGTAAGATGACTCATGAGCTGATCGACAAGCTATTTGTGAAGCATTTCAGCAATCCGGTGCTCGACAGTCAAACGGATGCAGCCCTGCTTGAGATCCCGACCGGCAGGCTGGCCTTTACCACGGATGCTTTTGTGGTGGATCCCATCTTTTTCCCGGGTGGGGACATCGGAAAGCTGGCCGTTTGCGGTACCGTAAACGATGTAGCCGTATCAGGGGCCACCCCACTCTATCTTAGCGCTGCATTTATAATAGAAGAAGGATTTCCCATGGAAGAGCTCGAGCGTATCGTGATCTCCATGGCCAAAGAGGCCGAAAAGGCCGGCGTAACTATAGTAACCGGCGACACCAAAGTGGTAGGCAAAGGACATTGCGACAAGGTATTTATTACTACAACAGGTGTAGGTGCGCTTGAAGAAAAGCACCTGCATATCAGCGAAGGCAAGCGTATTCAGGCAGGCGACAAGATCATCATCAATGGGTCTATTGGTGACCATGGCATGGCCATCATGAGTGCACGGAACGAATTGAAACTTTCAGCTCCACTCCAATCCGATTGTGCCTCACTCAATGGTTTGATCACTGAGATCACAGGGGCAACACAGCAAGTCCGTTTTATGCGGGATGCAACGCGCGGAGGGCTGGCAACAGTAATCACCGAACTAAGCACAGCTAAGGATTATGGCGTAAATATCAATGAAGAGGCACTCCTAATTGATGAGGGTGTACGTGGCATGTGTGAACTTCTCGGTTTTGACCCCATGTATGTTGCCAATGAAGGCAAGGTCGTTATAGTCGTGGCCGCAGATGATGCCGATAAGGCACTTAAGGCTATGCAAAAGCACGAATTCGGGAAAAATGCCCGTATTATTGGTGAAGTTGTGCCGGAACATCCAGGAAAGGCCTGGCTGAAAACCGCTATCGGAGGGAACCGAATTATTGACATGCTGGCGGGAGAGCAACTACCCAGGATTTGTTAATTAATTAACAATGCATTGCCTGTTGTAAAGGCATATTTCCTTTCTCGTTTTAAGGATTAATAGCCGTATTCAGAATAGAACTTCCTGACTGCCGTATCCAGGTTTTCAAATACCACATAGTGGTTTTTGCAACCATTACGTGAGCAGATACTGACCTTACCGCCGATGCTGCATGTAAATGAAACAATAGGTGCATTGCATACTTCGCATTCGAGCGGCCTTGCCAGATTCTCAGCGCAGTGTGGGCAGATAAAAGTAACCACATCCCCTTCCGGGATGGGATTTTCGGATGTATAATTGTAATCGCCGTAAATGGAGCTTAACCAGATATTTCCTTCCTTGTTGTCAGTAGTTTTAATGTTGAGCTTAATGGCTTTCCTGTTGTTGATCAGGTGTGCATCATCCATTAATAATTCCCCGCACTTGGGGCACTTAACTGTTAATGATACTTTCTTGTGCATGGTCCCTCCAAAGATTAAAATTTGAAAAATTATTAATTATTCTCTACCAATGTACATAAAATCCTGTATCAAATCAAGTATTTCCTTCAAATT
>QMPN01000145.1 GCA_003648575.1 Bacteroidota bacterium | reverse complement strand
TCCAGCATCCAGTATCCAGTATCTAGTATCCTTCCCCCAACTGCCTGAGGTACATCTGAATGGTATTCTCCAACCCCAAATAAAGCGCATCACTGATCAATGCATGGCCGATTGAAACCTCCAGCAATCCGGGGATCTGTTCAGCAAAATACCGGAGGTTTTCCAGGCTGAGGTCATGGCCTGCATTGAGGCCCAGGCCGGCTTTGTTTGCTACAATGGCCGCATCGACAAAAGGCTTGATCGCCTTCTCTTTTCCGTCAGGAAAATCATGGGCGAAAGACTCTGTATAAAGCTCAACCCTGTCGGCCCCTGTTTTGGCAGCATTCTCTATCATGCCGGCATCAGTTTCAATAAAAACCGAAACACGAACACCTGAACGTTTGAACTCAGCAATGACCTCGGTCAGGAAGGCTTCATTTTTTATGGTATCCCATCCGGCATTGGAAGTTAGCACACCCGGTGGATCAGGAACCAGGGTTACCTGCTCCGGTTTAACACTGGTCACCAGGTCGATAAACTCCTTGTTTGGATAACCTTCGATGTTAAATTCTGTTTTTACCACCGGCCTCAGGTCAAGCACATCCTGATAACGTATGTGCCGTTCATCCGGACGTGGGTGCACAGTGATACCCTGAGCGCCAAATCTTTCGCAATCGATTGCTGACTTAACTACATCAGGAACATTACCTCCCCTTGCATTCCGGAGGGTGGCGATCTTATTAATATTTACACTGAGCCGTGTCATAGGTTATTTGTTTTAGATTATTTCACAAAGCTAAGAATTTACTAAGTTTGTATGACAAAGCTTATTATGAGAGTAGTCATACAAAGAGTCACCGAAGCTTCCGTAAGTATCAACGATAAAGTGAAAAGCGCTATACCTGACGGATTGTTGATACTCCTGGGTATTGAAGATGCAGATGATCAAAGCGATATTGATTGGTTATGCAGCAAGATCTCAAATCTCAGGATCTTCCCGGATCAGGAGGGCATCATGAATCTATCTGTAAAAGATGTTGGTGGCGAAATGCTGGTGGTAAGCCAGTTCACCTTGCATGCCAGCACAAAGAAAGGCAACAGGCCATCATATATCAAAGCATCGAAGCCTGATATAGCAATTCCTTTGTATAATTCATTTATCAAGACCCTTGCCGTGGAAACCGGCCGGGATATCAAAACAGGTGAATTCGGGGCAATGATGGATATCAAGCTAACGAATACCGGCCCGGTAACCATCATCATCGATAGCAAAAGCAGGGAATGAGAGCTGGAGGCTGGAGGCTGGAGGCTGGAGGCTGGATACTTCGTGCACCTAAGCTTTAGCGTAGGTGTACTGGATGCTGGTGAAGAAGGATAAAGAAAATTTCAAGCTCCCAAATCGAATAATTCAAATATCGGCAATCAACAATCTAAAATCCCATCGAAAATCGACAATCGAAAATCCTATCGACAATCGAAAATCGACAATCGACAATCGACAATCAAAAAACCCCTCGCGATTTCTCACAAGGGGTCAAAACCAAATTAATTAATGAAAAAATTATTTTTTATCTCCTTCTTCTTTTTTACATTCTTTTTTTTCTGATTGGGATGGACAGCATTTAACCTTAGTCTGGCAATTTGCTTTTCCATCTTTACAGCTGACCTTGCTTTTATCGCAGGATTTGGCAGATTTCTTATTTTTTCCGTCTGTCTTGTTTTCAGCTTTCTTATTTTTATCCGGATCATCGTCCAGTTGAAGATTTACAATTTCGCTATTGTCAGCCGAGGCAAACGCCGACTGAATGCTCATCGTTCCAAATGCCACAAAACATGTAAGGGCAATTCCTAATATCAGTTTTTTCATTTCTTAAAAGTTTTTTTAGTTAATTTTTTTTTACGAAGTAAAAGTAATGCATGCCTGGCGAGCAGTTTGTTAACGCAATGTTAATATCTGTTAATGATTTGTTAATGAACACAAATTGCTTCCCGAATGTTTATATGTCTATGAACAAAAGGAGTGTTTCCATTTTAAGCGGCTTAATGGTATTTGCAATGCTTGGGATTGTTTTCACCCAACTCTTCTGGATAAAGGATGACCTGGAATTCAGGGAGGAACAGGGAAAGATGATGGCCAACAAGATGATCATCCCTGTCATCCTGTCGATATTTTTTCTTCTGGTCATGAGTACGAGCTTTTTTTTGATCATCAGGGTGATGTTTAAAATGAAAAGATTGTCCCGGGTGAAGACAGATTTCATTAATGATATGATCCATGAATTTAAAACCCCCATTGCAACCATCTCCCTGGCCAGCGAAATGCTTTTAGACTCTGATGTGAATAAATTCCCATACAAGACTAAACGTTACGCCAGCGTAATTTATGACGAAAATGGCCGCCTGCAAAAACAGGTAGAACAGGTACTGCAGCTATCAGTTCTGGACAAAGACGAATTCAGCCTGAAACTGAAAGAAGTTGACCTCCACAGGATCATACGGAAAATGGCCGAATACTTTTCGATAGATGTAAAAAAAAGGGGTGGGACTATCATCACTGAACTTGAAGCAGATCATCACCATCTCATGGCATACAAAACTCATCTTAGCAATATTGTTTCCAACCTCATCGATAATGCAATAAAGTATACACCTGAAAGCCCTGAGATAAAAATAAGCACCAAAAATGAAAATGACAGGATAATCCTCATGGTCAGTGATAACGGGATTGGCATCAGCAAGGAAAACCAGAAACACATCTTTAAAAGACTGTATCGTGCCCCGACAGAAAACCTGCATGATGTAAAAGGCTTCGGGCTTGGCCTGTTTTATGTCAAGACCATGGTTGAAGCTCATCTGGGAAAGATAAAGCTTAAGAGTGAACTTACTAAAGGCACAACATTCATATTAGAGTTACCAATAGATCTTAAACAGGAATCCAATGTATAAAGCAACGATTTTATTAGTTGAAGATGATCCAAATCTGAGCATGGTACTCCAGGACTACCTGGAGATGCTTGAATACTCCATCGTTCTCGCCAGGAATGGGGAGGAAGGGCTGTCGCACTTTAAAAAACAGGATTTTGATATGTGCATCCTTGATGTGATGATGCCAAGGAAAGATGGTTTTTCACTTGCCATGGATATCCGGAAAGAGAATAAGCTTATTCCAATTATCTTTCTTACGGCAAAAACATTGAAAGAGGACAGGATCAGGGGGTTTCAGACAGGCTGTGATGATTATATCGCCAAACCCTTCAGTACCGAGGAATTAAGTTTAAGGATCCGGGCCATCCTGCGCCGCTGCCAATCCGGCAGCGATGGCGAAAACGAAGAGCAGGTGAAGACCTTTGAACTGGGAAAATATATCTTCGATGCCGAAAATATGACCCTGAACGGAAAAGATGGAACACGATCGCTCACCAGGAAAGAAACAGCATTGCTATGCATCCTGTGCAAAAACATGGACAAACTGGTAGCAAGAGATCACATCCTTAAAGAGGTCTGGGGTGATGATGATTACTTCCTGGGAAGAAGCATGGACGTTTTTATCGCCAAACTCCGAAAATATCTCAGGGATGATCCCGGCTTATCCATCACAAATGTTCATGGTGCCGGATTTAAACTGGAAACCAAATAGGGAAAAAATAGTGTTGAGTTTTGAGGGTTGAGAGTTGAGTTAGTTATAAGTTTTTAGTTTTCAGTTATGAATTAATTCTTAGATCTAAGTTCATTATTCTTCACTGTCAATCTCAACTAAACATTAATAATTAGGATCTCATCTCCAATTAGGCACTTATTTCAACATCTGTGAACCTCCGTGTCTTCTGTGCCTCTGTGGCACAATTTGGTATTGAGTATTGAGTTGGATTTTGGATTTATTTCAGATTTCAAAGCCCTGCCTGATCGATCATGAAAGCATATTCCAATGCGACTTCCTTATATCGCTGGAACCTTCCTGATGCACCACCATGGCCGTAATCCATGTTGATCCATAGAACAAGCAGCTTATCATCAGTTTTCATATCCCTCATTTTAGCCACCCATTTAGCCGGTTCCCAATATTGAACCTGTGAGTCGTGCAGGCCCGTAGTGATCAGCATGGCAGGATAATCTTTTGCCTCTACGTTGTCATATGGTGAATATGAAAGCATGTATTCATAATATTCCTTCTCGTTTGGGTTACCCCATTCGTCATATTCACCGGTAGTAAGTGGAATACTTTCATCCTGCATGGTGGTGACCACATCAACAAAAGGAACGGCTGCGATCACTCCCTTGAACAATTCAGGCCGCATATTCACTACTGCTCCCACGAGCAAGCCGCCTGCGCTGCCTCCCATGGCAAATATCTTTTCAGAAGATGTAAATTTTTCAGCGATCAGGAATTCAGCACAACTGATAAAATCTGTAAATGTGTTCTTTTTCTTTAACAGTTTGCCATCTTCATACCACCACCGGCCCATCTCCTCGCCACCCCTGACATGAGCAATGGCATAGACGAAGCCACGGTCGAGCAGGCTAAGGCGTACAGAGCTGAAATACGGGTCCATGCTGGAACCATAGGAACCATAACCATATAGTACCGTTGGATTGCTGCCATCCTTCGCAATTCCTTTCTTATAAACAAGCGAAATCGGCACCTTGACGCCATCAGGAGCAGTGGCAAACAGTCTTTCAGCAAAATACTCATCAGGGTCGTAACCACCAACCACCTCCTGTCTTTTCAGTAATTCCGCATCGCCGGTCTTCATATTATAATCGTACACAGAGTTTGGTATGGTCATGGATGTATAGCCATAGCGAAGCAGATCTGTATCAAAATCCAGGTTTGTTGAGAGATAAACCAGATATGTTTGCTCTTCGAACTCAATATAGAAGTCTTTTTTGCCATTATGGCTGAGAATCCTGATCTCTGTCAGGCCGTTGATCCTTTCCTGCAGCGCAAGATATTTATTAAAGACATCATAGTCCTCAAGAAGCACATCCTCACGATGCGGGATCACTTCCTTCCAGTATTTCATGCCGGTCTTCACCAGAGGTGTTTCCATCAGCCGGAAATTCTTTGCATCCAGGTTCGTCCTGATATAAAACTTGTTTTTATAATGGCTGACAAAATATTCCAGTTTCTCCTGTCTGGCCTGGAAAACCTTGAATTCCCCATCAGGTTTTGATGAATTCAGGAAACGGTATTCCGTTGAAAGTGTGCTGAAAGACCCAATCATGAGGTATTCCATCGACTTTGACAGTGATACCCCTGTGCCGAATGTTTCATCCTCTTC
Source organism: Bacteroidota bacterium (assembly GCA_003648575.1). The sequence goes on along the minus strand of QMPN01000145.1, from coordinate 1,998 downwards.
ATGATAGATCATAGGATCAACCTCAGGCTCCTCTCCAAGAACATGTTTATATATCTTGTCCGCCCGAAGGGTCACCTCATCCTTACGCGTATAGAAAACGGTTTTGTTATCAGCAGCCCAGGGTGCATAGCCCGTTGTGTTTTGGATTGCATCATCATATAATTCACCGCTTTCAAGATCCTTAAAATAGATCGTATACTTTCTCCTGCTCACTGTATCCACACCGTACGCAATGATCTTGTTATTATGGCTTACAGAGATGCCTCCAACCTGGAAATAGCTGTATCCTTCTGCCATCTCATTCACGTTAAGCATGATCTCCTCATCAGCCTCAAGGTTTCCCTTTTTCCTGCAGTAAACGGGGTACTCCTTTCCTTCTTCATAGCGGGAATAATAATAGTACCCATTGCGCTTATAGGGCACCGACATATCAGTTTGTTTGATCCTGCCGACAATTTCATCATACAGCTCCGTTTGAAACTCCTCGGTATGCTTCAGCATAGCAGATGTATAGGCATTCTCTGCCTCAAGATAGGAGATCACCTCCTGGTTCTCCCTTTCATTAAGCCAGTAATATGGGTCAATGCGTGTGTGGTCATGAGCCGTGAGCTCTTTATTGATCTTCTTTGCAACAGGTGGTTTCATGGTATTATTATTATCAACACAACCACTAAAGATTAGGATGGCTGCTATAAATAAAAGACTGCTTGAAAAAAAAGTTTTCATCACATTTAAATTAAGATGGTATAAAATTATCAGAATGCAAGACTTACGCCAAGGCTGGGCATGAACGGCAACTGGTAAACAATCTCATTCGTGATCCTGTCAACGTAAAAGATATTTTTCCTGTTATAAACATTGATCACGCTCACGTCAACCTCAAAAAGTGTATTTTCACTGATATGGAATCGTTTTTTCAGGTCGAAATCGAGGCGGTGATATGTAGGCAGCCTGCCTGCATTAAGATCGGCATATAAGATACCCAACTCTCCGTTGACTGTTGTATAATCAGTGTATATACCTTCCTCAAAGTCGATCTTTTCGTAATATCCCTGCGTCTGTGTGAAAGGGAAGCCGGATCCGAAATTCCATCTTGCGCTGAATTCCCAGTCCTTCTTTCCTCCAAATCGATATACCCCCAGCAGATTTACATTATGGCGCCTGTCAAAATGCGGATAGTAATGCTGCATTACACCATTAGCATCCTCATAATACCTGTTTACATAGGCAAATGAATAAACCGTCCAGATATAAAACCTACTATTATCAAACTTCATGGTAAAGTCAATCCCTTCTGCATCACCTTTCTCCACAATAAAATCCTTGGTAAGCAGATCAGGCTCGTTGGGAGCTTTTTCCTCATCAAATATCTTATTTCTGTTCAGGTTGGTGAGTTGGGAAAAGTTTTTATAATATCCTTCAAGGTTGAAAGTGATGAATTTACCAAGGTCGAATTCGGCACCGAGGATCAGGTGTTGTGATTTTTGAAGATTATGAGTAACCGGCTTGCCGTCAAATTCATCAGGAAGGTTATCCGGGCCTGAAAGAAAGCCGTAAAAGAGATTAACCACATCACGGTCGGAAGTAGCACTTATCAGGTTCTGCGAATACAGCCCGCCGGCAAATTTCAGTCTGAAGTGATCAGTAACATTATATTTCATTGAAAGCCTGGGTTCAGGCGACACTGTCGAGAGTGAAGCATACCATTGCAGACGAAAACTGGGCTCGATCAATACTTTTCCCACTGTCATTTTATATTTGACATACAGGCCAAGCTCTGTAGTATTTTCTTTTTGCTGGATGGTACGGCCCACGGAGTTAATGAAGAAATAATCCGTTGTGAAGCCAAGCACTTCAATACCATATTTCAATTGGTCCCGGCCAAGGAAATAATTAAAGTCGAAGCCCATGTTAAAGCCACTGATCTCACTGGTGCGTTCCGGGTTAATATTATCTTTTAGCGTTATCTTATACTTTGAATAGGCAGCATGGCCACCT
>QMPN01000144.1 GCA_003648575.1 Bacteroidota bacterium | reverse complement strand
TCCCAAGGGTTGGGCTGTTCGCCCATTAAAGTGGCACGCGAGCTGGGTTCAGAACGTCGCGAGACAGTTCGGTCCCTATCTGTTGTGGGCGTTGGAAACTTGAAGACACCTGACCCTAGTACGAGAGGACCGGGTTGGACAAACCTCTAGTGTACCTGTTGTGGCGCCAGCCGCACCGCAGGGTAGCTATGTTTGGATGAGATAAGTGCTGAAAGCATCTAAGCACGAAACTCAGTTTAAGATGAGGTTTCCTTTAAGGGTCGTTATAGACTATGACGTTGATAGGCTACAGGTGTAAAGGCAGTAATGTCAAAGCCGAGTAGTACTAATTACCCGTTAGCTTTCTACCAGAATGAAACTTTCATTCATAATACTCGTTGTATTTTCTTTCCCGATATGTCTAAAATATTAGATCTTCCCTGGCACACAAGCTATTGAAGACGAAGATCTTATGGTGACTATAGCGGCAGAGCCCACCTCTTCCCATTCCGAACAGAGAAGTTAAGCCTGCCTGCGCAGATGATACTGCTATTGTGGGAAAGTATGTCGTCGCCAACTTTTCTAAAGCCCTGCTCTTTTGAGTGGGGCTTTTTTTATGCCCTCTTCTATCTCCTCGAAAATCGAAGATGGAGCATCGAGTATCGAAAATAACTCACTCAACATCCAAAACTCAACACTCAAAACTTAAGTATAATTCATATCTTTGAATATTAATGAAAGCGTTTTCTCGTTAATTCAATGATGATCAAAAAAGCATTTCTTACTCTGATCCTTTTTGCCGGATTCCTGTCTGTATCATTTTCACAGGAATGCGATACACTCATTGAATCTAAAGATACATCCGATGTACACTTCTATCGCCACAATGTCGATAGCCTGGCCCTCGGACGATTGCATAGCTACAGAATGCATATCTCCGGTGTACAGAATTATGATCAAATCTTCAGAGTCACACCATTTTTCGCCAGCCTGGGCAACCCGGGACTACTTTATAAAGATCTCTTATTCAACCCCATACATCCCAACGGATTTAACTTTGGTATCCGTAGCTTCGATGCATATCTGTTCACTAAGGAAAACACTGAATATTATCAGCTTAAAGATCCCTTTTCGGAATTGATCTACATCCTGGGTCCTAAAAAAGAACAAATGTTGGGTGCTAAATTCCACACACGGATCTCCCCGCGGATCAGCCTTGGTGCCGATTTCAGATACATATTTGCCCCAGGAAGGTACCAGAGACAAAAATCAGATAATAAAAGCCTGGCCATCAGCGGGCAATATTTCACTAAAAGCAGAAGGTATGGCGTCATTGCCAGCTACCTTTTCAATAAAGTTTATGTATACGAGAATGGCGGATTGGCAGCAGACAGCCTGTTCGAGAATAATACCGGCTCAGACCGAAATGTTATTCCCGTCGGGCTCTATTCAGCAGAAAACCAGATCAGGGAAATATCCTTCGTCGCCAACCAGTTTTTCAACATACAGAAGCAACATAAAAAGCTGAACGACAGTACTTATGTTAGAAGGAACATACATGCGGGGCGGATCACACATACCTTCTCCTATGCCAAACAAACCCAGGAATACATGGATAGTGATCCTGCTGCAGGATTTTATGATAACATCTATAAAGATTCTGTACTGACGCTTGATTCTGTATATCACTTCCAGATCGTGAACAAGCTAATGTGGTCAAACCTGGGCTACCTCGACTCCACTGAAAGAAAACCATTCTATATTTATGGTGCAGTGAGACACGAATACCATGAACTGGGTGGCTATGATGAGCGGAAATATTTCAACCAGATCATCCCTTCCGCCGGAATCTACTGGCTCATACGGCAAACATATATGATCAGCGGTATGGCTGAATTCGTGACCGGCGACTATAATGGAGGTGATTTCAGGGCAAAAGCACGTTTTGCCTACATACCGGGGAAAATTGAAAAGAAATATGGCAGGATCGAACTGGGTTTCGACCTGGCAAATCAGAAACCCGGATGGTTTTATCAACACTATTCAGCAAATAATTTCTTCTGGGACAATGATTTCAAGCGCATGGGTATGAGTGTCTTTTCGCTTTATTACAAAAGACAACGATTAAAAGCAGGGATTGAATATCAACAACTTAGCCATTATGTTGCGCTCAATCCAGAGGCCATCCCCCACCAGGCAGATGGAGGGATTAATGTATTCAAAGCAGTAGTATACAAAGACTTCAGGTTCAGCATCATTGGTATCGATACCAAGGTGGCCTATCAAACTGCATCGAATAAAGATTTCATTGCCTTGCCCCAGATCTTGGCAGATCTTGCTGCTTTTGTAACCGTACCCCTCTTCAAAGGTGCAACCATCATACAGCCTGGATTCAGGGTTTATTACAATACCAGCTATTATGCAGATGCCTATATGCCTGCACTCAGAAGTTTCTATGTACAAAGCGACAAAGAGATTGGGAATTTTATCTATGCAGATGTATTTTTCAACTTCCGCATAAAAAGGGCCAGGATGTTCTTCAAATATTCACACATCAACGCCCTTTGGGGTCCATATAATTATTACATGGTACCCTCCTACCCTATGATGGATGCAGGTTTCAGGTTTGGGCTCTCATGGAAATTCTTCGATTAAAGCAACCCGAGTTTCAAACTATCTCAACATCTCTTCATACCACAGGTTCCCTTGGAAGATCCTCCGTAAAAGATAGAAATACCCAGGATGAAGCCGAGGTTATAAGGCCATCCTGTATTGTTAACCTCATAAATGGTCACATTATCATTAAAAATGCTGATCACGAAGGTAACCAGGGAGATCAATCCATGCCAGAGACCCATCCAGAACCCGGCCGGGTCCATATCAAATTTAGTATTCCCTGCTGTGCAAGAAGTCAGGAAAAGCACTGCTATCAAAGCAATGGGAAGCCATTTGATGTGTTTTGAAAATTTCATTTTGCTTGAATTTGGTAAATACTCAAGCCAAGATAAGAAACCTTTTTTAGATATAGGTTAAGCGGATGCTGGATACTGCCTGCTGCCTGCTTACTGCTTACTGCTTACTGCTTACTGGATACTGGATACTGGATACTGGATACTGGATACTGGATGCTGCCTGCTGCCTGCTTACTGCTTACTGCTTACTGCTTACTGGCTACTGGATGCTGGTTGCTGCCTGCTTACTGCTTACTGGTTACTGGTTACTAGTTACTGGTCACTAACTCAACACTCAAAACTCAACACTCAAAACTACTTAAAGCCTCGCTGCTTTTTGATCTCCTCGTACGCGGCCTGAACCTTCTGGAACTTCTCTGTGGCCGATTTTTTTACATCTTCACCAAGATGGGCGACTTTGTCGGGATGGTATTTCACAGCCATCTTACGGTAGGCCTTTTTCAACTCTTCTTCGTTGGCATCAGGTGTGGTATCAAGTATCTGGTAGGCATTGTTGATGTCCTTCACAAACATCGCCCTGATCGATTTCAGGTCGGGCATACGAATGCCCAGGTAAGAGCTGATGGTCTCTATCAGTTCAATCTCCTTTGGATGTGTATGTCCGTCGGCCCCTGAAAGGCCAAAAAGATAATGCAAAAGCTGCAGACGTGCTGAATAATCCATGTATTGCCCGATCTGTCTGCTAACATCAGCCACGCTGTATTCCTGTTTCAGTATCTCCCGAAGAGCCAGCAACTGCTCCTGCCCTACCTGCTGACCAAACTGCCTGATAAGGAAGGCTTTCACATAATCCAGTTCCGACTTTGTTATGCTGTTATCGGCCTTCATTACAGCCGCTGAAAGGATCAATAAGCTAACATTAAAATCTCCCCTTGCAGTGGTCCCTGCTTCATGGGCATACTTACCACTTTGCATGCCATCAAACATGGAGCCGAAAGCAAAGCCCAGTATTGCACCAATAGGGCCTCCAAATGCCCATCCAAGTCCGCCGCCTACCCATTTCCCATATTTCATACTAATGACTTTTTGTTGATTAGCCTGTTTTTTAGGACTCTTCTTGCGTTTACTACTATAATTGAAAAGGTAATACCCTACAATAACTACTAAAATAATAGTGAAGGCAATGTCCATTTGTCTGCTTTACTTGCTGTTGTCAAGAATAATGCCATCGTGGGATTCATGCAATAATGGCAGTAAGGATCGTTTCTGGTTACTGGCTACTAGTTGCTAGAAACCAGCAGCTAGTGACCAGCCACTACTTTATGTTCTTTTCCATCGGAAGACCAAACTCCTCTACCATCTTAATATCCATGGTTTCGAGTTGATCGAGAATGGGGTTATAGATCTCAGGGATAACAGGAATATAAACCCCTGTTGCAGCAATCTGTCCCAGCAGGATCATATCCACACCACAGGCAGCCGGAAGGGCCACAGTGCGGGCAATAGAGGTATCGGTTTGTTGTGTGCCGTAGTCAACCATGGTAGAGCGGATCACTTCTTTTTCCCCACCGTAATTAGCAACAAAAGTATGCTGAAGCACAACCATATCACGTTCTTCTTCACTGATCATCATCTTGCTGATCATGACATCTGAAGTAACTTCAAAGGGTGAATCCTCTGCTCTGTCGACAGCATCGTCACTGAAGAAGCCCAGCCATTCGAGGGCATCAGTAACATATCCTTTTTCATCTCCACCAAGTTTTTCACTAATATCGCTCTTCAGGTTATTGATATCATCGATCCCGGCAACTTTAGCCAGCAGCTCAGCATAGGTCAGTCCCTCCATATTGATCTTATCATATGAAAGAAGGCTCAGGGCTTTCATGCCATCCAGCACCTCACACCACTTTTCGTAGCGGAAAGTTCCTCGGAACATAGTTTTTGTTTCAGGAATACCATATAGCTCTACATAAGGTAATGAATCCCTGTTTGGATATACTTCCAATGGACCAACGGTATCCACATCACAATGGACTGGGTTCTTGAAGAGGTCTGCGGTAGTAATATCCTTGATCTCTCCCCTGCGAAGGTACTTGCCATCATTATTTGATGCCATTACAACACCTTTAGGCGCCCAGCTAAATTTATAATTGAAAGGGTTCTTCTCTACCTCAGGTGCTACCAGGGCTCCACAGAAAGAATAGAATTCTTCGATCTTGCCACCTTTTTCGTGCACGAGGTCAATGATCCTCATGGCCGACATATGGTCGATACCCGGATCAAGACCAAGCTCATTCAGGATGATAATGCCAGCAGCTTTTGCTTCCGCATCCAGGGCCAGCATCTCAGGCTTCACATAAGATGTGGTGACCATATTTTTCTTATGCTTGATACATAGTTTAGCCACCATTACATGGTATGCAAATGGGAGCAGGCTGACAGAGAGATCATGCTCTTCAATCAGGCGGTCGAGCGTAGCCTCGTCCTCAACCGTCCAGGCCAATGAAGTGCCGTTAGGATGGTCGCCAATCATGGCATCCGCTTTTGATTTTGTACGTGTGGCTACAGTTAGCTGGTAACCTTTGTCCAGCAGGTAAGTAACGATGGGTTTCACCACCATTCCTGCACCAAGGATCAAAACTTTTTTCATAATGGGATTAAGTTTAATATGGGTAATTGATTAACTATCTAAATGTTCAGAAATATATTCAAAATCAGGTGTTAGCCTGCCCCTGTGCAGGATCATGGCCCTTTTTACCGGCCCCGGGATGTCGAGATCGGCAAATGGTACATCATAATTTGCTGCCGCGATGGCTTTCACATATCCTATGAGGGCGTTGCTGAAAGCAATGGATGACTCCCTTGGCAGTTCACTTGGCAGGATGTCCACAGCCATATCCAGAATGCCTTCCCCTTCAAAGCCCATAGTAGCTTCATTGGTTTTGGGATTGTATACAAAAATTGGATCTTCTATCTCGGTACCTTTATGTGTGCACTGTATGGATCCGTCAGGGTCGCATGTTACATCACCTATCACTGTCAGCTTTGGCTTCCCTGCACTGAACAGTTGTTTCAGGTAGTCATTAGTAATGATGCGTGGGTACTGATCGGCCCAGTACATGCAGTTCATCAGTATGCTCAGATGAGGCACATATTGTTCGAATACGTTGTGGTATTCTTCCGGGTGCCCGTAATAATGTTGCAGATCAAATTCCTTGTCTGCATCGTTCGGTTGTGAGAGGTCCCACTCCTTGAATACGGTTTTATAGATGACGTTATTCGGTAGATCTTTACGATCTTTAAGTGTTAACAACTCTTCCGGAGAAACCTCCATCGAAGGCAATAATCCTGCAATTTCCTGCGCCCCGACCGATACATTGCCATAACCGGTAAATCCTATTGTTAACGGACAAATTTCCTCTGGCAGGCCATTGGCAGCAATCTCAAGCCCAACCTGGCGGATCTCCTCTTTAACTTCTTCTAGTGAGTCATAAGTATGCGACTGGCGAAGCTTGGAAAAAGGAGTGTCAATACCCTGTACTTTCAACCTTTGACCTAATGACCATAGTGAATTTATCATTCCTGCGAGGCCCGCAAATTTGCCAAAAAAGATCAGTCTGCGGCCCATCTCATCGGTGACCTTTTCATAATCGATAAGGTTCACACCCTTTTCCATCATAACTTTCAGCATGGGCATATTGTAGGGCTGCCCTTTGATCACATGAGAAAAAAAGATATAGGTTTTCCCTTTCTCGAAGAATGTCATCGGCATTTCCTTCACTCCGAAAACGACATCAGCCGGGCTGAGATCCGTGACAATCTTCGCACCTGCCTGTTCAAATTCCTGGTGTGTAAATATCCGCTTGGGTGATTCCTCAACGATGAATTCCAGCCCCTGTTCTTCGATAAGTTTTTTAACATGCCTGGGGATGAGAGCCACACGGCGTTCCATCAGGTATTTATCTTCGTGGCGGATTCCTATGATATGCTTCATTTGCAAGGGATTATAATTGATATTATTCACGTGGCTTAGAAGCAAACAAACATACAAAAATTAGGTTGGAAAAAGTCAAGGAAATGATGAGAATTTTTCACTGCTCCACTGTTTCACTGTTTCACTGTTGTGGTTAGCAGGTTTGGGAAGTGCATAGTTCCTAGTGCCTAGTGGCTAGTGCCAAACTGTAGTGTACAATGATATAGGTAATATTTAAACTAATTCAACTAGTTAATTGATTCAACTGATTCAACTGATTTAACTGATTTAACCAATATCAATCCCTGTCCTCTGTATTATAATCCAGCTTGATCCAGATCGGGCGATGGTCGGACATGGCCGCGATGACCTCAAAGCGGCTGTTCATATTCCGGAATTGGGGTTCCTGATCAAATTCAACTACGCCAATGATCCC
>QMPN01000143.1 GCA_003648575.1 Bacteroidota bacterium | reverse complement strand
TTCAAAACATTCTGTACAATTCTTGAAATAATCAAACCCGTAAAAACAACCAGACAACAATATCATAGCAGTTAGTAACGCTCCAATTAATACTTTATAAATCATCAGGTTTATGCTCGTGACTAATTTTCTTGTAACATTGTCTATCTGGAAATAAGTAATCATTCTTAGCTTCAACAAAACTAGATACCAAGTCTCCTTTTTGAAAGTAATACTTACCATCATCAGCTCTACCAAGATAACTATAACCCAACTCTTTTATTGTGCTAAACATAACAGGTATTTTATCCAAGTTCTTCTCTATTATTTTTTCCAAAGCATCATCTTTGCTTAAATCTATATTCATAACGTCACACTCTTAAAATCTTTTTTAGTACTTGTTTTTGTACCGTCAATTTTAGTCTCTAAAGTACCATTACCATCAGTATCCACACGTACAACATCCAACACACCATCTTCATCATGGTCAAAACCAACCACATTAGCATACTCCTCATGAACTATACTATTACCATCATGTCTAATCTTATACATAGCAAAACTATCCTTAACACCATTACCATCAACATCATACTCAACATACAAACAAGGTTGATGATTACTAACCATTAACCTTTGAGTAGTAATAAACTCTTCATACTTATCATAACTAAAATCATTACGAACATAATCCTTAGGTTCATCACAACTCATAACCAAGTATGTTAATCCTCCTGCTATGCCTAACTTAATATAATCTGATACTTTCATCTTACAACCTCTACCTTATAATTATCTGTAATATACAATTTCTTTATGTTCCAATCAGGAAACACTCTCTTTAAAACATTATAACTTTTATTCAATTGATATTTAGCATGATGTGAATTGCTTTTTGTATGGTGTGTTTTATACTCTGTCAAATACAATGTTTGTGTTGACGCATCAAAATGTAATGTGTCTGGTTGACTAGTAATTGTTCCTCTAGCTCCAAACAAATTAACCTCTCCTGTGCTAGCTAAAATATTTTCTAATCCAATAATTTGTGGTTTTAAACTTAAGATTCTTGTTCTTTCATCGTGTACGCTTTTTTGTTTCTGTGTCATTTTATACCTCTATTTAATTGTTTATTATTGAAAGGATTATAACCTAATATCCTATACGTTTCTCTTATTACTTTTCTACCTTCACTATCATAACATTCAAGTCTAAAATCTATGTAATCATTAGTATGTCTCATGAACACACCTTCTAACATATCAACAAACTCATAATCTTCTTTACCCATAGCCATTGTGCGTAAAACGTTCAAACCAGTAGTTAACACAGCAAAATCTTTGTCTAATATTCTATCTTCAAGATTTTCTTCACCCATTCTGAATCATCATCTCATTCTCTAAATCCTCAAAGAAAGCTGACAACATAATACTTATGCTGTGTTCTTTAAGTTCATCACTTAAATCATCACTCTTGCTTAAACTTATAACTTCTTTTATGAATGGAAGCTTTCCAACTAAAGTGTGTCGTTCAAGCATATCAGCATTAAGCCAATCTTTCCACCAAACAATACTATAATCATCCATCATAATACCTCCATAACAGTAGCAGTTAAATCTCTAACAATACTTTCTTCTTTAACCAAGAAGTTCTCACAAAAATCTTGTAAATCCAAACTCTCATAAACCCTATAAATTTCAACGTGTAAAACTTCATGATGATTAACCAAACCAAAATTACGCATGAAAGTATTCTCGTCTAATGAATCCTTCCAAATAAGAGGGACATTAATAAATATGTCACCATCCCTATCGTTACTCCCATAAACTTCATTTTGTCTTGGCAATTTCATGTAACCTCATAATCAATAGTGCTTGTATTTCATCATCCATAAAAGGAACTTTAAACTCCTTATAACCACTACTAGTCAAATGAACAATGTATAAACCATTCGGATAAATACCTTTCTTATGTAACATGTAATTGTACAAGTTTAATTGTAAACTGTACTTTGTAAAGTTACAATCATCCAAGTAATCCAAAGGAGCAAGCATCCTATCCTTATACTTGCTAAACTCGTTAATTTCTTTACTTGTCTTCCAATCATACATGAAATACTTACCCTTACCATCAGTTAACAATAAGTCAACTGTACCAGCAAGACGATGTATTGGGCTAACCAACTGTAACTCACTAGCAACCAATCTTAATCGTTTATGTTCATCCATGTACTTGTCAACAATAGCCCTATAGGCTAGTTCCCTTTCATCAATCGTTTCTTTATTGGGTAAACCTTTGTACGCATTCTCAGCGTAATGATGAATCTTAGTGCCAAAATCCAAAGCATATTCTTTATTAGCTTCCCATTCTGCTAAAACTGTTTCTTGACTAATCTTTCTTTTAGTGGCAACTCTTTTACTATGTGTATCCGTGTCAAACTCTTTACTGTGTCTTCCAAGGAATGTAGTGACGCTCTCCATCTCAACGTCTCTATATGTGTACTTATGTTCGGCTTCGTCGAACTTTATCTTTTCATCAAATATTCTCATTTTTCTTTTCAACTCCCAATCCTATATTTATACTGCGCAACATCCAATACAAAATCCACAATTAACGCACTTGTCGACTCCAGTTGTATTATGCCTACACGCAGGACAACTTGTTTCTTTCAAAGGTTCACCTCATTTATACTCGTAAATAGTACCATCCACATTGGCTGTACCATTCACAATATTAACAGGTGTGTGTAATAATAAATTCTTTTCTTTGTTATATTTAAATATCATGAATCCATTCTCATAAGGATTATACGATAAATAAACATCTTTCATAGCTTTAATATTAGCAATCATTGGAAGGCTATACAAGTGTTTTCCTGGATATCTTCTTGGAACAGTTTTACTTGTATGTATATGTCCCATGTAAATATCACCATCAACAGGATACATCTCTGCTGTACGTCTAGCTCCTGTAACTCCTCCTTTAACATTAGTATCCAAGCGAGGGTCACCATGAGTAATCGTTAAGTTGTTACTTCTTGTTAACTTCAAGGTTTTGTAACCATCAACAAAAGTAAACTTGGACAAATCAACCTTTTGATTCGTGAGTGCTTCTTTAAGTACTGCTTCATAAGCAACATTTCGCAGACTAGCAATACCACGGTTTAAGTTCTTGGCTTTGTTTAATCTTCCTTTATCATGATTACCAGCAACAATGTAATAGTTTGCTTTAGGTGCAATCTTATGAACATCTTTGGTGAATTCAGCATACATGTCAAATTCATCTTGAGCACTCGTGTTAAAATCTGCGTTAACTGGAAAATCACTCATGAAAGGATTATCCACTCCATCACCCAAATCTAATATGTGTGTTATGTTCTTTTTGTTGTCTCGCATATACTCTTTAATTATTTCTATGCTCGCTTCATCCCCATATTTAATATGGGCGTCACTGAAAGCTATTCCTATTTTCCATTGACTCTCTGCATTTCTTACCATCTTCTCTAAGCTCCAGTCTACCAAATTTTTTACACCTCAAAGGTGTATATTGGTAGACATATTATTTATAAACATATCTTATTTTATGAAATCATCTAAGTAACTAGCACTGAACGAATATTTTTTACGCCAATGATACGCAACCTTCGACTTTATCTGACTCTTCGTCATTTTAAAACCACCATTATAATGATACCACGAAGTAATCTTCTTAACAACATCATCATAAGCGTGCAATTCTTTAAGTTTGTGGATTAAATAAAACATCACTCTCTCTTTCCCGTCACGAACCTTCAACTCTCCACTCATCAAAGCATTCAATCTATCATCATTACCCTTAACACCTTCAATCTTCTTTAAATCTTTCTCAAAATCTTTCTTAATATTTCTCACGTATGTTTTAAAGAGGAAAGAGGGAAGTTCATTGGGGCTCAGACCTTTCTTATCAATGATAAGCGTCTTGTGAACCTCCCTCAAAGGACAAAGCTTCTCGTACAAACCCCACTCCGTACGAATAAGGTGTTTACCAGCTAACTGATAATCTATATGTTTACCACCACCATACATCTTCAAAATTGTTTTCTTCATCACACCAAGCCTACTAATTTGTTCTAAACCATCCCAAAACGTATGAATATGATAACCATCACCACCAGTACTCCAAAGACTATAATTAATCTTTTGATTATCAAACACCTTAAGTACTGATACTACATTTATCCAATTCTCATTCTTGGTAGGAGCATCAAAATCAAACACAACTTCATGATTCAATATACTTCTATGATTATACTCACAATCCATTATGCCATCATACCACTTACGATTCCTACCCCAACCAATACGACTATGAGGATGATAAACCACTTCCACTTTAATACCATCTTTAGTGTAATAATCTAAATATTCTTTGGTAGTTTTAAATGTCATATTCATCCTACATAACTTGTATCTTGTTTCTTTTCTCCTTCACTACGAGCTTTATCATCCATAGCTAAACGTTCAATCTCTTCTTCAAGTATTCCTTCCTGAACCTTACCACTAATAACAAATCTATGTTTGCTAGCTATGTTTTTAAACCAATAAAAATCTCCATCATCTAATAATATCCACAACCCATTAATCTTGTGCTTTGCTCCTAAGTCAATGAAGTTCTTAACTATTGTTTCTTTCTTTACCATGTCTTATCACCACTATCTTTCCACTCCTTCACATTGACTTCTTCCACTATTGCTTCTTCTTCCATATCTATCTTTTGAAATCCCATTTCACCTTTATCATCCAAAGTAAATCTGTTAAGGTTCTTTGATTCATAAACCATTTCTAAGTAATCCATATGTTTCTTGTACAACGTTAAGCATAGTTCTTTGTATTCTGCTTCGTTCCTAGCATACAAATTAATAAACCTACTAATAGTATCAAAGTTTCTTTTCCATCTACCAGTCAAACCCAAGTTAAGTTCACTGTAAGGTTTTAGTTCTTTCCTCCAGTTTTCCTCGAAGTACTTAATTGTTCTTGCTACACTAACAAAGTAATCTTTGTTATTGTTTGCTTCTTTCTCTGGGTCTGGAATATCAGGGAAAACTTCTGTTATTGCTCCGTTAAACCTAAAAGGTAAAAACCTTTCCTTAATCTGTTTGGTTTGTACCTTATCAAAATATGCTTCTGGGTCTGGGTAACAATCAACATCATTATAACTAAGCACCAAACTAAGTTTACTTATATCATAATCTTCTTTACCTTGACTACCAGCTCTACTACGCTTAGTATAACTATTCTTAAACGCACCAACACTAAGCAAGTATTGTTCAATATCCCTATACTCTTGAGTACTAAGATTCATTAGTTCATTAACCATTAATACCTTATTCAAACTTAAGTATTCTAACTTAGCAATTGTTGGTTTTTGTACTATACCTATACTTCCTACTAAGTCATTGATTAAATCCATAATACTATCCTTACCAAATCCAGGAGCACTACTAATGCGCACATTAATCCTATCAATAAGACTAGTAAAACATATAATCTTCCACAACAAAAAGTCTTCGTTCTTTTCATGGTTCATACTAGCAAAGTCTTCAATCATTTGTCTAAACTCAAACTTCTTCTCAGGCTTAAACCTAGCTGTCTCATAACCTCTAATCAAATTGTATCCTTCACCTTTATAACCAACACGGTCAGACTTAGTTACAAACACAGGTAAATCATTAATACACTCTGAGTCTAACAAGAACTTTTGGTGTCCTCTAACTAAAGGATAGAAGAATGTGTTTAATTCTTCTTCAATACTTTCTTCGTTGTCTGGAGTGTTAACAGTTTTAATAAACTTTTCTCCATCTCCCATGTGTTTCTTTTGTAGCAAGTCCTTATAGAATATGTCGTTGAATTTTCCTACTACTTTATAATCCCATTTGTTCATAATTCTCTTACCTCGCCTTTACTAACACCACCATACTTAGTCTTAACAGGTTTCTTCTTCTTAAAAATACGGTTAGTGCTTTCTTTTTTTGGACTGCTCCACACACCATTAATCTTAATCTTACCATCAGCCAAAATAGTGAAATCAAAAAAACCCATCATATTAACAGGTTTGTTCGATGTCATTATTTCATTACACTTTGGACAATGTAACAACAACTTATGCTACCTCATTGTCTTTATCGTTGGTTTCCTGTAAGATTTCTCTTAAATCAAGCTTAATAACCTTTTTACCTTCTTTATCAGTTTCAATACGAACATCTATAACTTCTTCGTTGTCACCAACAAACTCAGGTAAAGCATCCACTAAAGCTTTCTCAAAATCCTCAGTAGTAATATCTACTGTGGTGTTCATATACTTCTTAACCACTTCAGTTCACCTCACATACTTATATTGTTGCTGTGCTTTGTGTTTCAACTTCAATCTTTTCAAGTACGAAACTCTTACCTTTAGGGTGTGGTAAACATGTTATTTCTGCTGTATCACCAACACTAAGTTTCTCAATTTCTCCTGCTATCATAGCATTAGGAATTCTGATAAAACCTTCAACACCATTGTGCTCACCTTTAATACTGTACGTCTTAAAAGCCGTGTATTCTTTACCGGTTCTAGCACTTACTCCACCTGCTATTTCTCTAACATAACATTTGTTGGTTTGTGTTAGTTTAAACCTAAACACTGTAAAGGCTTCCAATCCTTTTCTTACATCATAGTTTTCATATGCGTCTAATTCTATATTTACTTGTTTCATTTCTACCATTTTTGTTTTACCTCATATAATTAATATACATACTGTATGTTTATATATGTTTCTATTTTTGCTCGAAATACTTTTCTCGAGTCTTAACCTTAGAATACGCAGAAGCTAACTCAAATAACTCTTTAGCTTCCTCTAAGGTTTTATCTTTGTCCTCATTCTCTACAACCACTTCAGTTGTAACACTCTTCTGTCCTTCACTAAACTTTACCTTATAAGAACCATTCATAGTAACAACCCTAACAATAATCCTATAACGAAACCAACCAAAAATATTCCTAACACAGGTAACCAAACACTGGCTTCTTTACTTTTATTTGTTTGTGTTAATTGCTCTACTACTTCATCTTCTAAATAACAAGTTTCTTGTTTATTTCTTCTTTTTCTTTGTACCATTCTTTAACCTCCATTCTAAATTCACTATTTGTATTGCGTTAAAAGCTAACGCAGCAAAATGATCCTCGTCAAGTTCACCACTGAGAAACTGTAAACTATGCCTTAGAAAACTTCCTTTAAATCTTTCAAGTTCTACTTCGCTATTGGCTTTATCCATATTACGAATTCCATATTTTTCTGCTCCTCTAGTAGCAAGTGCTCCAATACGAGTTAACCATTGTTCTTCG
>QMPN01000142.1 GCA_003648575.1 Bacteroidota bacterium | reverse complement strand
TATTCCGATTTACCATACTCCTTGAAAATTTCCTGTTTGTTCTCTGACGTTAAATACATACTATTTATTTACTTTCTAATTTCGGGGTGCAAAAATAGAGCATTCTATTGAATTTTACAAGAATATTTACTTTTTTCTATTTTTTTAACTATTTCCTCAGTTTATACGGGTTCTGGGCACGGGGCATGGAGCGTGAGCTGCCCGGAAACCTTGAATAATAGCCTTATTCTTGCAACTCAAAAGGATATATCACTTTCCAGTCATCTTTCATATTAATGACGGTCCATCCATTTTCCTTTGCCTCATCAAGGCCTTTATCAAGTTTTCCTATTGAAGAATTCCTGTCGTAGGCCCATTCACGAATAGAATCGGTATGGTGCAGGTATAACATAAAACGACTTCCCTCGCCTGACGCTGTCCATTGCATCATCTGCAGATCACCATCGGAATTCCCTGAACAGAAAACGGGCTTTCTTCCTATAAACTTATGTATTCCAACAGGCTTTCCTTCTTTATCATCAATGAAGTTCATTTCGGGGAGCCTTTTAATTACCGGCTTCCCATCAATGATCTCAAAGACTGTTTTTATGCTGCTTCCAACAACCTGATCACGAGGTATCCCATATATCTCTTCTACCCAGGGGCGCATAAATTCAATTCCGCCGCCGGATACAATAAAGGTCTTAAAATCATTTTTCTGCAAATATGTGAGCAGCTCAAGCATTGGCTGGTAAACAAGATCAGTGAAAGGTCTTTTAAACCGCGGGTGTTTAGCTGCTGCTAACCAATCTTTTACTGCAGCTTCAAATTCGTCGGTAGTATTGCCGGCATGCGTAGCCATGACGATCTGCAGAAGCCCGTGCTCCCCATATTTCATTAATTCTTCCATGTCATTCTCCAAAACAGCCTTGAATGGCTGTTCGCTTGCCCATTCGGGATGCAGTGGGCTTAACTCCTTCACCCTGTCCATGGCAAAGATCAGTTGGAAATAAACAGGTCTCTCAGACCATAGATTTCCATCATTATCGAATACGGCTATCCGGTCAGGAATATCAATAAAATAGTCACTTCCGGGCTTTGTGACGCTTTGAACAAAGTTTGTGATGGATTCTTTGGTTGTACCATCATTCCATGAAGGCAATGGGTCTGTTTGAATCGCCTTGTTCTCTTCTGGCTGTGTGCAAGAGCTGAACAGCAATGCTGTGACTGCAATAAAGGCAAAGAGAAAGGTTGTTTTATTCATTGGTATTTGTTTTTTCTTGTTTTGGATAGCGATATTCATGCAGAGATATAAACGCTTGTTAAGCGAATTTTGTTCTATCACCAATACGACACCCTTCCAGCGCCAATCCTGATTACACTAAAAGTTCCACTTCAGCCTGCCATAAGCCAGCGTGCCATAATCCCCGAATTCGGTGCCTTCATCACCAAAGAACATCTGTGCGGTGAGAAGGAAGCTCACATTACTGCTCAGGGAGATATCGAATGTTGGTCCAACAAATACTGATTTGTCATTGGGGTTGAATATCCCCGCCAGGCTGGCAGTAAACAGGGGCGTAACAGGGTATGAGATACTCCCGAAGGTGGAAAACTTTGCCAGGCTGAGGGTTTTCGGACTGATATTTTGCTGTACGAAAAAGCTGGCGCCCATACCGGCAGGACCGGTGGTTCCATTGCTGTTGTACAGCCCGGAAAGTTGCAGCATAAGGCTGCTCTTAAAAGTATAATTCACCCCCAGGGAGCTTACAAATACCCCACAGGTATCGCCAAAGTTCTCTTCCGGGTGAAAATAGCTCATCTCACCGTTAAAGCCGGCACCCTTGATGTTGCCCGACCATCCGGCACCGATCACGTAATCGCCGGTCATATATCCGCCCAGGAACTGGAAGTCGTAACTCCATTTGTTAAACCTGTACATCCCCGCCAGGGTAATTTCCTCATTATGGTCGATCTTGACAGCCACCTCTACTGAAGAGGCCGGACCAGTATAATATTGTAGGTGAACAGCATCACAACCGGGTCTTTCCACATAGTCGAAATCGAAATAATCAAAGGTGTTAAAGATGTCATTTGGGTTCCATACATAGTTGATTCCCCAGTTAATACGCTGACGGCCCACCGTGGCCTGAAAATCGCCGGCAGTGTATTGAATATTGAAGCGGTCAAAATTTGTGGTCATAAAATAGCTGCTATCCTTTGCGATCAGGCGTGTCATATCCAGATATCCGGCATCCTGAACAGCCATATCGGCCATATATGGATAGTACACCCTTGGGATCATCCCAAAAGAAAAGTTGTTTCTCATGCCAATATGCATGGCAAAGTTTCCGGGATACCATTTAAAGTCGAAGCGGTTCCTGATATCAGTCTGAGTTTGCCAGGTGCCGTCCCATTCCTGCACCCAGACGGTTCCCAGGCTCTGCAGATGCCCGTTCAGGGTCCAGTTACGTAACTTTTTACCGTCCTGTGCCTGAATGCTGGCCACAGCCATTAAAAGCATTGCTGCAAGTAATATTCTAAGAGATACTTTCATCGGATGATACTTTTCCATCGTCAATGGTAATAATCCTTCGTGCCTTATCCATAACCCGCTGATCATGGGTACAGAAAAGGAAGGTGATCTTCGATTCCTCATTCATCTTCTGCATAATATCGAGCAATTCCCTGGTGGAAGTGGAGTCGAGATTGGCTGTGGGCTCATCCGCCAGGATGAACTTAGGCTCTGACGCCAGTGCCCTGGCTACTGCCACACGCTGTTGCTGACCGCCGGAAAGATTTCCCGGGCGCTGATCGGCCTTGTCGGCTATTCCAACTGCTTCAAGCAATTCCTTTGCACGCTGATGCCGCTTATCCTTGGGCTGGCCCTGCAACTGCATGATAAATGCTACATTCTCTATAGCAGTGAGCACAGGGATGAGGTTGTATGCCTGGAATACAAATCCAATATTGTGCAGCCTGAAGTCGATCAGTTTCCTGGGCTTAAGCTTACCCACTTCTGTTCCTCCTATTTTTACGCTGCCGCTGCTAGGACTATCGAGCCCTCCGATCATATTCAGCAGGGTGGTCTTGCCCGATCCTGATGGCCCGACTATGGCTGTAAATTCACCTTCTTCTATCGACATGTCTACACCGTTCAAGGCATAAACAGGCACCTTGGTTTCATCGTAAACTTTATGCAAATCGCTGATCTGAATTATTGACATGATTTGAAATTTAATAGGGTTGTTTGATTATTTTTCTTGTTATAATATTATTGTTGTTATCTGATATCCTGATGATATATATGCCTGGAGGAAATTCCCTCATACCGATGCTTCCCTTCTCCACAGGCCCTCCGCTTAAAACATGTCTTCCATCAATACCAAAGATCTCATAATTGGCAGGAGAAGTGATATCAAGAGTAATCTTGTCTTTGAATGGATTAGGGTATATGTTCACATGCTCTTCAACCAATTCTTTTGAACCGATAGTTCCTGAAAATAAGAGGGTGTACATATTGAAGTACAGCATGTAATCAAGGCCATTGTAATTCCCTGGAAATGCGTTACTCATTTCACCTCTTCGTCCGGGCTGTATGGTTCGGGAGCTTGAACTCCATTCCCATTCGGGATAGAGGCCATTTCCATAATTAAACGGGCCTTCAGGAGGGGCCAGGTCAAGCAAATACGCGTAGTATCCAAAAGGATTATTATAAAATAGTGTATC
This sequence comes from Bacteroidota bacterium, assembly GCA_003648575.1. The sequence continues at coordinate 3,816 of QMPN01000142.1, read as the reverse complement.
GGGAGGGAGCTCGGACATGAGGTAGTTGTTCACACCTCCAAACACCAGTTGATGCAGCATAGGAACCCATTCGTATCCCTGGGATTGTGCCCTTGGTCCGAGTATCCGTGCGTTGTATTCAGTATTGCTGGTGTCTTCCTGTAATCCGGACGGCCAGTAGTTCGACATGGCATTCAGGTTGATCAGCTTGAAGTCCTGGTCGTTGGGGATAATGAAGCTTTCAAAAGCTTTGAAAAGCGTATCTGCAATAGTGTCCATCATCAGATCGGTAGTAGGGGAGTATAGCCCGGTAAAATGGTACTTGGCAGATGTGAATCCCTTTGACAACAGAAATGCATTTTCTCCTCGAAGTACAGGCTCAAAAGTAACAGGGTTTTTAATGATAAAATCCCATGCATCACCCTGCATTCCGAACAGGTTTGGATCAGAAGGGTCGAGATACACCCTCGTCGAATCACCTTCCTTCATGTAATTTACTATACGGGTAATCATGTTCTCCGCTTCCTGCTTGAGTGAAGTCTCGAAATCCTGGAATTCCTGCACACTCTTGTCATCAGTAAAAACAACATCTTCAGGCACACACCTGCTCACCAGTCCCAGCCCGGTGATGAGGGTGATGGCCTGATCGAGGCTTTCCTCATTGTTTTGCGGAATTGGATCCATATGGTCGGAATCCAGCCCGCTGATCTGCGGAAAGGGGAGGCCCTGGTTCAGGTGCTCAAGTACGGCCGTCATATCCAGGGAATCTTCATCAATATCGTCGCGGATGAAAAAGCCGTTCAGACTTGGCATTCCTCCATAAAATGGCTCTGCATGAAAATCCAGCCTGTTGAGTGCATAGAGGGCATAAAACAATTCTTTTACAGTTTCATCGGTTTCACTGCCTTTCCCTTCCAGAATACGGTATTCCATGGCCAGCACGCCAATGTATTCGCCCAGCGACATGGTGGCATCAGTCCATTGAAGTACTCCGGAAATAGTATCTCGGATCCCTGCCGGGATGCTCATTCCCATCTCCGGCCCGATGCCGATCATAAAATCATTTTTTAGCTTATCACGGTAATCCCAATACTTCTCTTCATTAAGACCTGGTGTTTGTCCAATGGCCATTCCGCCGGAGATCATATAAATTACCGGTAATAGTAAGCATCCGTATTTTAGCAGTTTATTCAAATTTTACTTCTTCAATCAATGAAACAATGAAACAGTGAAACAATGAAACAGTATATATTAACTCTCATCCCGCACTGCTTCTGCCGGGTGTAATTTTAATGCTTTCCTGGCCGGCCATATCGATGCAAGCATAGCTGCTATGATCACCATGATCCCCAGGAAGATGTAAAACGTAGTTTCGATCACAGGGAACACGTGGGCGTTATACCCCAATGATTCGAAGCCTTCTGACCATGAGGCAAAATTGAGTCCCTTACGGCTGGCCAGAGCGATGGTCCCAACCGAGAGGGCAACGCCTAAAATAGCACCTGTAACCGACATAAATATGGTCTCCAGCATGATCATCCGAAAAACCCGGAAACGGTTCATGCCAATAGCCATGAGCATACCCAGTTCCCTGGTGCGTTCGATAATCACCATTAACATTACGTTAATGATCCCGAAAGTGAGGGCCAGCAATATGATAAGAATGAGGACGAACCCAAACTGATCCATCATGCCAACAATAGCCATGAGTGTAGGTGCAAGTTCTTTCCATGTTAGTACACTCAATTCGGGAAACTCTGATGTCAGGACGCTTTTGGCGACATTTATATCGACACCATTATTGTATTTGATGGCTATTTCTGATACGGTTTCATTTCCGGGATCGACCATATTCTGCAGTTGTCCGGTCTGGATGAAAACATTCATCTCATCGAATACGGCGTTGGAGGTTCTGAAGACTCCTTCTACTCTGTACAGGGCCTGGGAAGTTTCTCCATCCAGGGCCGCGGTGGTCAGCACTACTTTTTTCCCGGTACCGGTTTTCAGGTGCTTAGCAAGCTTATAGGAAATTATTATGGAAGGAATGCGACCTGCATTTTCAAAGTAGGTGCCTTCTATCAACTTTTCATGGATGGCGGTCACCATTTTCTCTTTCTCCGGATCAATTCCATTGATCATCACTCCATTGCCTGAATGAGCCGTACTGGCCATACCGGTGGCCTTGGTCCTGAGGCAAAATGCTTGCACATCTTCACTGGTATTCAGAAATGCAGTGACCTTTCCGGGTTCGGGGATGGAATATTCGATGGTTTCATCCTCCAGAAATTTGGGATTATGGATTTGCATGTCGGAAATCTCATTCTGTTTGGTATCATCCACCTTTTGCTGCGTAATACCATTCATTAGTGCGACCATAAACAGGCAGCCAAACAGCCCAATGGCTGTGGCCAGGATAACCACCAGGCTTCGGAGTTTATTCCTCCATACGTTTCTCCATGCTACAGACCAGATCATATCAATAAGTTTTGAGTGTTGAGTGTTGAGTTTTGAGTTGTTATAAAATCACTTTGTATATTCTATATTGTAAAGTGTATATTCTAGTGTCCTCTAATTGCCTGCAATACCTTAAATCTGTGTATTACTATCAAGGGGTATAGGACGGCGATGCAGGTCAGTACGAGCACAACAATAGCCTGGTTATAATATATTGGAAGATCCATTGAAAAAGGCATGATGGGCTCAATATTCATGTCCAGCATGGCCTTGGCGGCTTCACCTGTCAACTGGATCGGATTGAGGTGAAAGTAGTACATAAGAGGCGTAGCAGCAACGATTCCGCTGATGACCCCGATCAGGGCAATGTAAATGGTTTCGATAAATACAATGGTGGCAAGTTTATGCCTTTGCATTCCCACTGAGACCATCACCCCGAATTCCCTTTTTCTTTCCAATGTCATCATCATCATGGTACCCAGGATGCCAAATCCTACAACAATGTAGAGGATCCCGAGCATGAACATTCCGCTGATGTTATCGCTTTCAATGCTTTGAACTACCTCCGGATTCATTTCCTTCCATTCCATAATCTCATATCCGGGGCCGATCTTTTCGCGAATAGCGGTAGTATCAGATGCCAGCTTCTTTGGATTGTGAAGCATGATAGAAATGGATGTGAGCATGTTCGGTGCCCCATATAGATATTGTGCCTGTGTGAGGTCCATGTAAAGCAATTTGTTGTTCATGGCTGTCGACGGGAAGCTGATGATTCCCCTGATCGGGTAAATCCCGGCAGCAGTTACGCCATGATAACCCTGACTGATAAGCGTAATAGTATCTCCTACACCGAGTTTCAGGAACTTGGCGAGGTTGACCACGATTAACACGCCCGGATCGCCTTTCTGCAGGTATTCACCTTCGATCACACGTTTTTCAAGGCCACTGGCACGGCTTTCAATCTCTGGGTCGGTGCCGATCACAACGATTCCTTTAGTGCTTGATCCGGCAGACCCGAGGGCAAAGGATTCTAACCTGGGTATGCTCATGCTGATATTGGACATTTCATCGAGACTTTCTGAAATGCCTGTATCATCAAAAATATTGTTGATAGTCTTATCGTCCCAGTAGCCATCCTGATGGATCTGGATATAGCCCGTAGTATTCTTGATGGTATTTTCTTCCATGATCTCATATGAGCCGAATTGCATGGACCGCATCATCAGGGCCAGGAAGACGGCGAAAAATACGGAGGCCACCGTGATCAGCGTGCGTTTTTTATTTCTCCAGAGGTTTCGCCAGGCAATTTTGAAATATTCATTCATCTTTTATTATTGTTGGGTGCTGGGTTATTGTAGAGTATTGAGTATTGAGACTTGAGAC
>QMPN01000141.1 GCA_003648575.1 Bacteroidota bacterium | reverse complement strand
GTTTAGATTACTTTTTATCGTCCGGTGGAACTTCTTCGAAGTCAACATCTGTGACCTCGTCGTCGCCTGAACCTCCGTCTGCCGGATCTCCTCCCGGAGCATCCTGACCTGGCTGTTCGCCATCGGCTTGTTCGGTGTTCTGATACATCTCAGAGCTGGCAGCCTGCCACATCTGGTTCATCTTTTCCAGGGAAGCGTCGATAGCATCGATGTCCTGGCTCTTATGAGCTTCTTTCAGCTCTGCAAGTGCACCTTCGATCTCGGCTTTTTTATCGGCCGGGAGCTTGTCACCATATTCCTTCAGCTGTTTCTCAGTCTGGAAGATCATAGCATCTGCGCTGTTGAGCTTATCAATACGCTCTTTTGCTTTCTTGTCTTCATCGGCATTGGCTTCCGCTTCCTGCTTCATCTTGTTGATTTCTTCATCAGTAAGGCCTGAAGAAGCTTCAATACGGATTTGCTGTGATTTACCGGTTCCCTTATCCTTTGCGGATACATTCAGGATACCGTTGGCATCTATATCGAAGGTTACTTCGACCTGGGGTACACCCCTCGGAGCCGGCGGAATGCCGTCGAGGTGGAACCTGCCGATGCTCTTGTTCCCTGAAGCCATAGGCCTTTCACCTTGAAGTACATGGATCTCAACAGAAGGCTGGTTGTCAGCAGCGGTTGAGAAAGTCTCAGACTTCTTGGTAGGGATAGTGGTATTTGATTCGATCAGTTTGGTCATCACACTGCCGAGAGTTTCAATACCCAGTGAGAGCGGGGTTACGTCGAGCAGAAGAACATCTTTTACTTCCCCTGTCAATACACCACCCTGGATAGCAGCTCCAACAGCAACAACCTCATCAGCATTTACACCTTTGGAAGGCTCTTTGCCAAAGAAATCGCTTACCACTTTCTGGATGGCCGGGATACGTGTTGATCCCCCAACCAGGATCACTTCATCAATATCGGATGCGCTTAAACCGGCATCTTTCAGCGCCGATTTACATGGTCCGATAACGGCCTGGATATATTTATCAGTCAGCTGTTCGAATTTCGACCTGCTGAGTTTCCTTACAAGGTGTTTTGGAATACCATCAACGGGCATAATATAAGGCAGGTTGATCTCTGTTTCGTTTGAACTTGAGAGTTCGATCTTTGCCTTTTCTGCCGCTTCCTTCAGGCGTTGCATGGCCATCGGGTCCTTGTGAAGGTCGATGCCTTCATCTTTCTTAAACTCTTCTGCAAGCCATTCGATGATGGCATCATCAAAATCATCACCACCAAGGTGCGTATTCCCATTGGTAGATTTTACTTCAAATACACCGTCACCCAGTTCGAGGACAGAAATATCGAACGTACCGCCACCAAGGTCGAATACGGCGACTTTTATTTCGCGGGATTTCTTATCCAGTCCGTAGGCTAAAGCAGCAGCTGTAGGTTCATTTATGATCCTGCGCACTTTCAGGCCTGCGATCTCACCGGCTTCTATTGTCGCCTGGCGTTGTGAATCGCTGAAATATGCCGGTACAGTGATAACCGCTTCGGTAACATCCTGTCCAAGGTAATCTTCGGCGGTTTTCTTCATCTTTTGAAGAATGATAGCTGAGATCTCCTGTGGAGTATATTTCCTGTCGTCGATCTGTACTCGTGGAGTGTTGTTGTCACCTTTGACAACTTTATAAGGTACACGCTTGATCTCGGTTGAAACCCGGTCGTAGGTTTCTCCCATAAAGCGTTTAATACTGTATACAGTTTTTTCAGGATTGGTGATGGCCTGCCTTTTGGCGGGGTCACCAACCTTACGTTCACCATTCTCTGTGAATCCAACAATAGATGGGGTGGTCCTGCGTCCTTCGCTGTTAGGAATTACAACAGGCTCATTCCCTTCCATCACGGCAACGCATGAGTTGGTAGTTCCTAAGTCAATTCCAATTATTTTTCCCATTACTTATATATTTTTTGATTGTTTACAAATTAATTTCTGAAGCCAATATGTCAATGATTGTGCCAATGGGATCAATGGCAGGGAATTCGTGCCTATTCATCAAATAATGTGACAAAAAGGCAGAAAATGAAGGGAAAATTAATCTAATAGCGGAATTTCAGGTAGTAGTAGTTCTCTTTAATATAGGATACCGATAAGTCCTGAAGTTTCTTAGGTTTGATGGCCTTGGTGCGGGATGAGAATATTCCAATACCATTATTAATATTGGTGTATTCGGGCCTGTCCTGGATGATACTGCTGGATGGTTCTGTCACCTCCATATAGGTATTCAGTTCTGTACCACCTGCTTCTACTATGAACTCAATAGTGCTGGTGTAGCGATCGGTAACTTTATCTTCCTGTGCGGCATCTGCATAAGCAACATAGGTATCAAGGGCTGTATAAAAAGTGTTGCCGGTGTAGTAAGATTCTACTTCCAGGCCAACCAGTGATTTCTGCGTATCCCTGTGCCAGTCGAAAAAACGATAAACAGTATCGGCAGAGCCTTCATGAATTTCCTTGAAATGAAACCTGATCACGACGTCATATCGCGGGGCTTGATCTTTTCTGTTCCAGATGATGGCCTTTGGGTCTGTGGTGTTATCAATACGGATCTTCTTGGCGAAGCCCGGCGTAGTGATATCGAACATGCTAAAATTAAACGTAAACGCTTCAGAAGTAATTTCAATGTCCTTATACAGGATACGGAGCATATACTTTTTGTCCACCTCTGGTTTCAAAGCACTATAATAAATGATCTGGTTAGGGTTGTAGAATATCCCGGTATCCTTATTGGTGATGGTAATGGTGTCGAAACGAAATATGTTTTCAGGAGTATTTTCTTCCCATATGCTTACGTCCAGCTTCTCAATGAACTCACTCGAGTCCGGGACCTGTGCCATGACAAGCGCATTAGCGGGTCCCAGGAAAGCCTTGGTGATCTTCAGGAAAGTAGTATCCTCCAGAGGGTCAAGGAGACCATAAACAACGGTAATCTGCTGGTATGAAGCATTGATGTCGACATCGGTGCTGCATCGGTTGAATAAGACGAGGCTGACCAGTGTAAGTAGTAGTAATGAAACTTTCTTCATTTCAATATCATTAAGGACAACAAAAATAGATAAAATATATGTATGGGTAATTATTCCCGCTAATTATTTACACCGGCAGACTCGGTGGTAGCAGTATGCGGTGTGTGGTATGCGGTAGACAGTAGGCAGTAGGCAGTCTCCAGTACGCAGTAGCCAGTAACCAGCAACCAGTATCCAGTATCCAATTCTTTCTATCTTTGCAACCAAATTGATACTCAAGCTTAAAGGATATGACTGAAATGGAATCGACCTTCCCCAAGATCACTACCCATGTCTTGCAGGAAATGAAACTGAAGCAGGAAAAGATTGCCATGTTGACGGCTTATGATTTCAGCATGGCCCGTATTCTCGATCAGGCAGGGATCGATATCATCCTGGTTGGCGATTCTGCCTCCAATGTGATGGCGGGACATAAGACCACTCTTCCCATCACCCTGAACGATATGATCTACCATGCTTCCTCTGTGATGAGGGCAGTAAAAAGGGCTCTTGTGGTTGTTGATCTGCCTTTTGGAACCTATCAGGGTGATTCCAAGACTGCCCTGCAGTCGGCTATCAGGATCATGAAAGAATCCGGAGCCAATGCCGTGAAAATGGAAGGAGGCGAGGAGATACTCGAGTCTATAGGACGTATACTTTCGGCAGGGATACCCGTGATGGGACACCTGGGACTGACCCCGCAATCTATTCATAAATTCGGAACCTATGTGGTGAGGGCCACAGACGAAGATGAAGCCCGTAAACTGGTGGCCGATGCTCAACTGCTGGAAAAAGCAGGTTGCTTCGGTATCATCCTTGAAAAAATACCCGCTAAACTTGCTGCTGAGGTAGCAAAAACTGTCAGAATCCCGGTGATCGGGATAGGTGCCGGACATGAGGTTGATGGACAGGTGCTCGTATTGCACGATATGCTTGGAATCACCCAGGAATTTTCTCCACGCTTCCTGAGAAGGTACCATAACCTCAGTGAGGAGATCAAAGGCTCGGTGAAGGCCTACATCACGGATGTGAAAAGCGTCGATTTCCCGAATGAGCGCGAACAATATTAAAATTTAATACCTCACCCCCTGGCTCCCGAGGGGGAAAAGGGGGACAGGGGGTTAAGGGGGTGAGGTGAAGCCTCCCAGAGATAAACCAAATATTATCAAACAGATTCGAACCATACATCCTTCCGAAGTCCTTTATGAGGACAATCACATAATTGTGGTAAACAAGCGTTCCTCTGATATTGTGCAGGGCGACAAAACCGGGGATGTTCCGCTGAGCGAGATTGTTAAAAAATACATTAAGGACAAGTATGATAAGCCCGGGGAGGTTTTCCTTGGGGTGGTGCATCGCCTCGACAGGCCCGTGAGTGGAGCCGTGATCTTTGCCCGTACCAGCAAAGCCTTGAGCCGTTTGAATGAGATGATCCGTGACAGGAAGATCGAAAAGACATACTGGGCTGTGACGGCAGATATGCCACCAGATATTAGCGGACACCTTACCCATTACCTGAGAAGGAATCAGAAGAAAAATATGTCGTTTCCTTATTCGGAACCCGGACCAGACCGATTGCAGGCAGACCTCAAATACCTCTTTCTGGCTTCTTCCGATAATTTTCATCTCCTGGAAATAGATCTGCTTACCGGCAGGCATCACCAGATTCGCGTACAGCTTGCCGAAATTGGCTGTGTGATCAAGGGCGACCTTAAATATGGTGCCCGGCGGTCGAATAAAAATGCTTCCATCCATCTTCATGCAAGAAAGATCAAACTGATTCACCCGGTGAAGAAGGAAACACTGGAGATCGTTGCTCCTGTACCCGACGACCCCGTCTGGAATTACTTTGAAAAAGAACTTACTTCCTAATTGGCATCTTTTCCTAACTTTGGATAATGCATGCACTCCGCCAATCTTTAAGATTGCTGGTCCTGATGGTCTTCATCCTGTCAGGGGATATGTTGTATGCACAATATTACAGCACAGGCCAGGAGCCTGCTTCCATAAAGTGGAGGCAGCTCAAAACAGCGCATTTTAAGCTGATCTTCCCTGATTATTATGAAGCGAATGCAAGAAAGCTGGCGGCATACCTGGATTCTACCTATTCTTACGCAGGACGTTCGCTGGATTATCAACCTAAGCGTATCTCGCTGGTGCTGCATACGCAATCAGCCAAATCGAATGCTGTGGTGGCATGGGCACCTAAAAGAATAGAGTTTTATACCACTCCGCCACAGGATATGTATGCCCAACCATGGCTTGAGCAACTGGCCTTGCATGAGTACAGGCATGTGGTGCAAACCGAAAAGCTTAACCAGGGTCCCACCAAAGTGATTTCCTGGATCTTTGGCCAGCAGGGGACGGGAGCAGTGCTCGGCCTTTATGTCCCCTACTGGTTTCTTGAAGGCGATGCTGTGGTAGCCGAAACGGGCATGAGCTATTCGGGCAGGGGCAGGAGCCCTCTTTTTGAGATGAAACTCAGGTCGCAGGTGCTGGAGAAAGGGATCTATTCTTACGACAAAGCAGTGCTGGGATCATATCGTGATTTTATTCCAGGATCTTATGAGCTGGGATATATCCTTGTAGCGGAGGGAAGGAGAAAGTATGGCAGCGCTTTGTGGTCACATAGCCTCGACAGGATTGCCAGGAGGCCATACATGGTCACACCACTGCAAAAAGGGATCAAGGATATAAGTGGGCTCAGAAAGATCCCCTTCTACCAAGAAAGTCTGGGAGATGTACAGCAAAGATGGCTTGATCAGGACAGTCTCACAGGGACTGAGGAGCCAATTCATCTGAGCCCTGCATCAAAACATTATACCGATTACCGGCACCCAGCATTTATTAATGATAGCACCGTTGTTGCATTGCGTTCAGGGCTTGATGATATCAGCCGGTTTGTGAGGATAGAAAAAGATGGTAGCGAGAAAGTCATTTTTACCCCCGGGCTGATCAAGCCGGAGGCCGTTTCCTATGCTGCCGGGAAGATCTGCTGGGCTGAAACAAAGCCCGACCTGCGATGGGCAAACAGGAGCAATACCGTGATCATGATCTTCAACATTGAAACAGGAAAAGCCAGAACGATCAATAATCACCTCAAGTTATTTGCCCCCGCACTAAACAGTGATGCCAGCAAAATAGTAGCGGTGCATACCGACAGCCTGGATCAATATTCACTGGTCATTTTGGATGTGATGAGCGGGGCGATCGAGATGAAAATGCCCACAGCTTCCAATATATTTCCGCTTACGCCGGTATGGGCAGGAGACGAGCTGATCATCGCTGTGCTGGTATCTGAAAATGGAAAAACACTGGCCAAGTTTGATGCTAGTTCCGGCAGGTACAAAACCTTTTTGAATTGGGATCATACAGAGATATCGCAGCCATATTTTCGCGCTCCATATATTTATTTCACAGGATCCTGGTCAGGAATTTCGAATATCTATGCCCTGAGCAAGGAAGATGCTACAATACACCAGCTCACCTCTTCGCGCTTCGGGGCAATGGATCCCTATATTGCCGGAGATGCTAAGTCCATGGTGTATGTCGATTATACTGCTGATGGCCATCGCATCGCCCGCCAGCAAATGGTACAGGAAAAATGGATCCCCCTGGAAAATGTTAAAGACCGTTCGATCAAGCTCTACAAATCCATTGCAGAGCAGGAGACCATTGTGCCGCCCTGGTCGGAAGCAGAGCCTACAGAGCTGCCATCAAAAAAGTATTCCAAGCTGGCAAACCTGTTCAATTTTCATAGCTGGGCGCCGCTGGATATTAATGCCAACACCTACACAGTAAATCCCGGTGTTTCTATTATGTCGCAGAACCTGCTGAGCAGTAGTTTCCTGAGCGCCGGATATTCATATAACCTGAGCGAAGAAGCCGGTAAGGTCTATGGCTCGTATTCCTATTCCGGGTGGTATCCCATCATCGATTTGTATGCCGACTATGGCCTGCGAAGACAGAATGTTTATCTGCCAGAAGAAACAGAGGTTAGTTGGGATGAAACAAACCTGAAAGCAGGACTTCGTTTGCCACTGAACCTGCAAAGAGGGAAATACTTTACAGGCATCATACCATCAGCATATGTGAACCAGGGGTTCAGAAAGATGAAACCGAATAGCCCGGTGTCTTTTAAAAAGTCGAACGTGTTCTCTGCCTTATACAGCATTACGGCTTATAATCAGAACAAGACATCCTTTCGCGACCTTTATCCAAAATGGGAACAAAGCATTGGTTTGTATTACAGGGATACACCACTCGACCAGGATAATATGAGCTCTATCTTTGCCGGGATTGCCAGCCTGTATTTCCCGGGCATACTGAGGCATCAGGGATTGAATATCTATGCAGGCTACCAGTACAGGGTAACAGGATATTATAAGTTTTCAGATATAGTGAGCTATCCGAGGGGGATCACAGATGTGCAGGATCAGGAGCTGGTCTCCTTCAAGGGCACCTATGCATTTCCAATTGCCTATCCCGACTGGAGTGTTGGCCCG
>QMPN01000140.1 GCA_003648575.1 Bacteroidota bacterium | reverse complement strand
TGGACCTGGGACCCCAAGGAAACATGGGCTTTCCTCACCTGGCTGGCCTATCTCCTGTACATTCACTTCCGGCTGAAGAAGAAGCAATCACCAAAAACGGCCCTCTGGATCGTTTCCCTGGCTTTTGTGGTCTTGCTGATCTGCTGGTTCGGCATTAACTACCTGCCATCGGCACAATCAAGCGTGCACGTTTATTCCAGCTGATACATTTATCATTTAGCATTTTACATGTTAACGTTCATGCTTTGGTTTTTTTATAGTAAAGACCCTGGTAATGTTAAATCCAATGTGTATATCACCATTCAACCAGGAACCACTCGATTGCGGAATGTAGTATTGTTCAATGGCTCCACGTCCATTGGTTGCAAATAACTGGAATACATGCCCTCCTGTTTCAAGATCAACGCCAATGGTAAAAGTGTTGTGGAAATCATCTGCTGTCTGGCCGGGTAGCAGGTAATAATATTCAGCATTGATAGATACCCTGTTGGATATCTTTGCACGTCCGCCAGCCCCGATTGAGAAAACATCATTCTCATCAATCTCCCGAGCAACCAGGTTGCGATGCACCAGGGTAGGCATCAACTGAAAAGAAAAGGCATTGTTAAACTTTCGCGCAATCAAGATCTGATGTGCATAGGACATCCTGGAGGAGAAATAGTTCTTCCTGTTTGGGTCCTGCCATTTTAACGTACTGATGGCTGTATTGCCATAATAAGATACCGATATGGGCATATTTCTTGCTCCGCTACTTTGCCTCAGCAGTTTCACTTTTATAAAACCATCAAAAGTCTTGTTCAGGGTGCTTCTGCCTATTCCAATGCCGAGCCACTCGTTGACCCCATATTCAAACCCGATACGGGTGGTAGCCTGGTCGAGGCCGAAAAATTCATAAAACCCCTGGTTAACGGTTCCGAAGTGGTGGGAAACGACAAAGATCAGGTTGCCATTGGGAGGATTTTCGATGGACTGCCCGATATTGATACGGGTTGTTTTAAAGGTAGCATACGCAAATTCTGTTGTGGGTTCTTCCTCCCCGAACAGGTCCATCAGGTCATCCTGGGAAAAAACCCGTGCCGTAGCTGCGAATAGAACAGCCAGGCACAGGAATAAGCATTTTTTGATCATGTGAGGTTATGGTTTAACCTCCTCCAGCATAACATCAACGGTTACTTCGATGCTTTCGGAGATTTGTTTCTTCACAGCTCCGGGCACTTTGATCTTATAATCTTCCAGCAGCACGCTAAACACGCTTTGACCGTGTATCTTTCCATCCTTCACGGTAAATGTTCCATTTTCTTCCACGGCTTTAGTTATGCCATGAATGGTCAAATCACCCTTAATAATCGCATCATTTGTTCCGGCCAAACCGAAATCAATATCGCCTGCATTTACCACTTTCCCCTTGAACATGGCATTGGGGTACTTGTCTGATTCCATGTAGTTCTCATTGAAATGCTCCTGCATGAGCGCCTTTTCAAATTCAAAGGATTTGATAAGTATCTTGAAAACAAAATCCCCTGTTTTTGGATTCAACGCCGAATTTACAGCATGGTTATTTGCCTCAATGGTCTCGATGGGAGTATCTGAATAAAACTTAATATGGCCTGTTTTGGTAACAAAGTTCTGTCCAAACATAGTTCCAGATACCAGGAAGGCAATGAACAATACACTAATTTTTCTTTTCATTTCTTATGTGTTTTAATGATTATCATTCATAAGTAACACCAAAGTGCATCATAAAGTTTATTGCTCGATAACAATTGAGCTTTTTTCAAGGATCACATCAGTATCATTATACCCGGTACAATAGCCCTTTAAAGTGATCTTGTCTCTCGGGCTAAAGCTTTTAAGTTTTGTATGTTGATTTGGTAACAGGATACAACGCACCCCCTCATCCCCAAACATTCCCTGATCGAATACAAAAACTGCTATCAGACTGGAATCAGGGGATTCAACCTTATCAATTTCTCCACTGATCTGAACAACCATACCGGTATAGAGGCTATCTGCCAGGGCCTTATCCTGTCGGTACTTTAAAAACAGTTCTTCTGCAGCAAGGATATGGTCCGGATCTGCTTTCTCATAATCACGATGTGGTTTGTTATACACGAAGAACCAGACATAAAGCACAGCCAGAATCCCAACGAGGAAAAGGGCTCCAATTATTTTCATCCATTTTTTCATAATTCAATATTGTAAAGCGTAAATTGTAAATCAATTCTCAAGCATTCCCTGATCGATCCAGGCCTTGATCTTTGCTATGGTGCAATCAGAAAGTTTATTTCCGTTTTTAGGCATTGGCGAATTCCCGGAAGCATGACTGATAGCCCCATACAGGCTTCCGTAATTTCCAGGCTGAATAGCGGCAGCCCCTGAAACATCTGTATAATTTTCAAGTGCGATCCCTCCTGCCGGGGAAACACCACTATGACAACCGGTGCAACTTGAACTAATTACCGGCCATACATCATTTGCATAAGACATATTATCTATGACACAATTTGCCGTTGCGGGATAGAGGTATTCTTCATTGTCGTAATAACATCCGGATAATGACACGATCAGCAGCGGCAAGACCAATAAACTGATCAGCAATCTTATTTTATTGAGGGGTTCCATTTTGTGTCCAGATTTCAAGTTGAAGGATCTTACAATCCGATAGTTTAGACGAATTTTTTGGCATAGCAGGGTAACCGACTTCATGTTTAACTGTACCTAGCAATCTTCCATCACTGGCTATGGTAACAACTTTGTCATAGCCTTCCAGGCTCAGGCCGCCAAGCAGGCTATTGTCATTATGGCAACCCAGACAATGCTTTTGAATGATCCCACTTACAGGTATGGTGTAGGAAACATCTGAAGTATCACATTCTTCTTCATCGCAGAATAGGTTTTGTGCACCCTGTGAAATCCATTTATACAGCATATCAATATTCTCCTGTGGCCAAGGATTAGCTGGAGGAGGAGGCATCCGGTCCTGAGGTTCATCCTCAGTGACGACCTTATATATTTTACTACCTTCAGGATCAAATGGATCAACATCGGCAGTCTGTATAACTGAATTATAATCGGTAAGCCGTACACCATCCTGCATAGTAATGGCATCATGGCAGCCCGGTTGAGCACATGAGCTCTGCAGTAATGGTAAAAGATCCTTTTCAAAATATACCGTATCCGGGTCACAGGGGTTCCCCGGCTGCGGAAAGATGGTGTCATTTGCCCATATCGCAATGGTCCTGATCTGGCAAAAACTTAGCTTGTCAGCATCCTTTGGCATGGGTGAATATCCGGGATCATGGTTTATTGCACCTAGCAACTGGCCACTTTGTGTAAGCAGAGCAACAACTTCATAGTTGGTCAGGTCGATACCTCCTTCTGGGGTCGCCCCGCCATGACAGAATACGCAATATTGGTCGAAAATTGGATATACATCAGCAATATATGTTAGGTTCAATGTATCACAGGGCTGAGGTGTTGGCGGATCCGGACCTGCCATTTCCTCCGGCTCATGTTTGCACGACCATACGAAGATAAATGCTATGAGAGTGAATATTGAAGCAGATAAGAGCTTGTTTCTCATAATACTTTATTGATCCTTTATCAGGATTACCTTGTAATCAAAGATACTATTATTTTTTTTCAAGGCAATTAAGTTCTGAATGACATCCATGATGACATCGTAAATTCATCCTGGGAAATTGGAAATGGTATATGCATGTATTGTGCCGGGGTAGGGACAACTGAAGAGACCTTTCATGAATGATCCTGCTAATAAGATATAGATTTTATCTGTATCTTTAGATTCTCCCAACACGCCGCCTAAGGACATGATCAACAATATTATTGATTTTTCGCTAAGGAACAGGCTCATCATCGGGCTATTAACCCTGGCAATGATTGCCTGGGGTGCATACAATTTCACCATTTTACCAATCGATGCCGTTCCTGATATAACTGACAACCAGGTTCAGGTGATCACAGTGTCTCCCACGCTGGCCCCCCAGGAAGTAGAGCAATTCATCACTTTTCCTGTTGAGGTGGCCATGGCCAACATACAGGATGTTAAAGAGATCCGCTCGATATCCCGTTTCGGATTATCGGTTGTCACAATTGTGTTCAAAGACCGGCTGGATTCCTACCTGGCAAGACAACTGGTAAGTGAACAGATCACGATGGCCCAGGGCGACATCCCGGAGGGTTATGGCAAGCCTGAAATGATGCCGATCACCACAGGATTGGGTGAGATCTACCAATACGTGCTTGAGCCGGAACCTGGATATGAGCACTTATATGACCCAATGAAGATACGCACGATCCAGGATTGGATCGTTAAGCGGCAGTTATCCGGGATCCCCGGGATTGTTGAGATCAGCAGCTTTGGCGGTTTTCTGAAACAATACGAAGTAACTATCAAGCCAAGAACACTTGTTGGGATGGACCTCAGCATTACAGAAATATTTGATGCCCTTGAAAAAAACAATCAGAATTCAGGTGGCAGCTATATTGAAAAAGGCCCTGATGTTTACTATATCAGGACCGAAGGGCTGGTTAAGAATCTCGATGACATTAAAAATATCGTGATCAAGAACATTGAGGACATACCTATACTGATAGGTGATGTTGCCGAAGTTAATCTCGGAGCCCCCCCTCGCTTCGGCGCCATGACTAAAGACGGCAAAGGCGAAGCTGTTGGTGGGATCACGCTCATGCTCAAGGGAGCTAACACCTCACAGGTGATCAAAGCAGTGAAGGAAAGGGTGGAAATTGTACAGAAAACTTTGCCTGAAGGACTCCGGATCCATCCTTACCTTGACCGGTCAGACTTGATCTCCAAAACAATAAAAACAGTACGCAACAACCTTATTGAAGGAGGTTTGATCGTTATTTTCATACTTATCCTCCTTTTAGGTAATTACCGTGCCGGCCTGATCGTAGCCTCTGTCATTCCCCTTTCAATGCTTTTTGCCTTTTCTCTTATGAATCTTTTCGGCGTTTCTGCCAACCTTATGAGCTTAGGAGCTATTGACTTTGGCTTGATCGTCGATGGCTCTGTGATCGTAGTGGAAGGGATCATATACCAGATTCACAGGAGTGGGATCAAAGGACGTATATCGCGGCATGAGCTTGACAGAAATATTAGTCTGGCCGGGGCCAGGGTTAGTAAATCAGCTGTTTTCGGTGTTATCATTATCCTGATCGTTTATCTTCCGATACTGGCTTTTACCGGTATCGAGGGGAAGATGTTCAAGCCAATGGCACAGACAGTTAGTTTCGCGCTTTTGGGAGCCCTTATCCTTTCCCTGACTTACGTTCCTGTGATGGCATCACTTTTACTTGGAAATGAAAGATCACTCAAAACCAACTTCGCCGACAGGATCGTTGGATTTCTGGAAAAATCACATAAGCCGGTATTGCAATTTGCTCTCAGGAACAGAGTTTTATTTAGCTTTTTAGTCCTTGTAATATTGCTTATCAGCATATGGAAATTTACCCGCATGGGAGGTGAATTCATCCCCACACTAGAAGAGGGCGACCTTGCTGTGCAGATGACCTTGCAACCCGGTTCTTCACTCAGCCAGAGCATTGCCTCAAGCACTCAGACTGAAAAGATCCTCCTTGAGAATTTCCCTGAAGTTATCGAAGTGGTTTCAAAGATCGGGACGGCAGAAGTTCCTACAGATCCAATGGCTGTTGAAGATGCAGACATCATGATCATAATGAAACCCAAGTCAGAATGGGTTAGTGCAGGGTCACGGGATGAACTTGTTGAAAAAATGAAAGAGGAACTGAGTGCTCTCCCCGGGGTATCATTTGAATTTACACAACCCATTCAGCTGCGCTTTAATGAACTCATGACCGGCGTAAAATCGGATGTGGCGGTTAAGATCTATGGTGAAGACCTTGATCTTCTTTATAACAAAGCCAATGAAGCCGCCTCGATCATACAGAAAATAGAAGGGGCAGGGGATGTACGTGTTGAGCAGATCGTAGGACTACCTCAGCTGGTAATAAAATACAAAAGGGATAAAATTGCCCGGGCCGGATTGAATATCAACGATATTAACAGGGTGATCCGTACTGCTTTTGCCGGTGAGTCGGCCGGAACAGTCTTTGAAGGAGAGCGGCGGTTCGATCTTGTTGTCAGGCTTTGTGAAGAATGCAGGAACAACTTTCGGAGCATCCAAAATCTAAGGGTAAGCAATCCTGCTGAGGAGCTGATCGTACTCAACCAGGTTGCCGATATTGAAATCCTTGAAGGGCCGATGCAGATCAGCAGAGATAATACAAGCCGGAGGATCACGATAGGGATCAATGTGAGAAACAGGGATGTTGAATCTTTCATTAGTGAGGTTAACGATAAGCTGATTGCGCAATTTGAATTACCTGCCGGATACTACATCACCTTTGGCGGACAATTTGAGAACCTGCAGACTGCAAAACGCAGCTCTTCTATAGCTGTTCCCATAGCCCTTACCATTATCCTCATATTGTTGTATTTCACATTTTACTCACTGAAACATGCTTTAATGATATTTACTGCAATCCCCCTGGCAGCAGTTGGAGGAATATGGGCATTGGTTCTCAGGGGGATGCCTTTTAGTATTTCTGCCGGAGTAGGCTTTATTGCGCTCTTTGGTGTAGCGGTCTTAAACGGGATCGTTTTGATCTCATATTATAATCAGCTTAAAAGTGAAGGCATGACAGATATTCTTGAACGTGTATTGGTTGGAACCAGAACACGCCTGAGGCCGGTGCTTATGACTGCTTCTGTTGCTGCACTTGGCTTCGTTCCGATGGCCCTCTCCACCGCTGCAGGCGCAGAAGTACAAAAACCATTGGCTACCGTAGTAATCGGCGGCATCATCACCTCGACCTTCCTCACACTTGTATTCCTGCCATTAATATATGTGATGTTTGATGAAGGCTTCAAGGTGGGAAAGGGAATGGGCAAAAAAGCCTTGCTTATCTTATTACCCTTCTTTCTAATTTCGGGAACCCTCCTTGCCCAGGATCCTCAGTCATCGGAACTTATAAGCATGGAGGAGGCCGTTAAGATCGCTCTCGACAACAATTACCAGCTTGAAAATGCCCGCCTCGACATCGACAAAGCTGAAAAGCTTCGAAAAACAAGCTTCAACCTGCCTCCCCCTGAACTCTTTCTTGAAATGGGGCAGATCAATTCGTCTCTAAATGATCGTTACCTCTCCGTCAGTCAATCTTTTAGTTTTCCGACCATTTATACCTCACGCGGGAAGCTTAACAGGGCTATAACAGACCTGGAAAATGAAAAATATTCCATGACCCATAGTGAAGTCGTGGCAAGCGTGATGTCGATTTACAGCAACTGGGTATTATATCACGAGCAAATAAAGCTTGTGATCACTATCGACAGCATTTACCAGGATTTCCTTTCTGCGGCCGAATCCCGGTTTGCTTCAGGTGATATCAATGGTTTGGAGTTGATCATGGCTGAAACAAAAGCAGCAGCCATCATGAATGTTTATCAGCGAATAAACACTGAACTGATGGTGGCAGAAAATAACCTGAGAGCACTAATGAACACCGATACAAGATATACACCCTCAG
>QMPN01000139.1 GCA_003648575.1 Bacteroidota bacterium | reverse complement strand
CTTTAGCTCACTTTAGGCACTCGAAAGTAGAATGAGATTGATGAAAGAGATTGATGAAAGTTGAAATAATAAGGGGATAGAAGATAGTGCCTGGAGTACTTAGAGTACTTAAAGTATTTAAAGTGCCTGGAATTTTTTATCGTCCAACTTTAGCTCACTTTGAACTTTAGCTCACTTTAGGCACTCGATAGTAGAAGGAGATTGATGAAAGAGATTGAAGAAAGTTGAAATAAGAAGAGGATAGAAGAAGTTTAACTCAACACCCAACCCTCAACACTCAAAACTTTCTTTATATTTGCAGTTGAATCCAATGGGGGTGCCTTAATATTACGGGCTGAGATCATACCCATTGCACCTGATCCGGGTAGTGCCGGCGAAGGGAAATTGAAACTCAAATGAAAAAAAGACTCTTCATGATGCTCTTTTCTGCAGTGGTGCTGCAGATGAGCCTGAACGCACAGCAGTCCCTCACGGGGACCATCTACGACATGAATAGCGGTGAAATACTTCCGGGTGCACATATTGTGCTGGAAAACACCTACCTCACAGCCATCAGCGGGACTGACGGCACGTACAACTTTCATAGGCTTAAAAAAGGAAACTATACCGTAAACGTATCCTATGTTGGATATGAAAGCATCCACAGGGATATTACACTGGAAGGCGATATGAAGGAGGATTTCCGGCTTACACCTACGGCAATAATGCAAGATGAAGTGGTGATACGTGGCATCAGGACCTTCAAGCAGGACCCTCCATCCATGAGCAACATAAACGAGAAAGAAATTTCCAAGGAGAACCTGGGACAGGACCTGCCATATATCCTGGCCCTCTCCCCCTCTACCGTGATTACCTCTGATGCAGGAAACGGTGTTGGATATACCAACATGCGAATACGTGGGACTGATGTGAGTGGTATCAACATTATGGTGAACGGCATTCCACTCAATGATCCGGAAAGCCATGGTGTTTTCTGGGTGAACATGCCCGACCTGGCTTCCTCCGTCAATAACCTGCAAATACAGAGGGGCGTTGGAACCTCCACCAATGGTGCCGCGGCTTTTGGGGCCAGCATCAACATACAAACAAAGCAATACAGTGCCGACCCATACGCGGAGATAAACAGCAGCATGGGGTCATATAAAACATTTAAGAACACGCTGAAATTTGGTACCGGGCTTATCAAGGGCCGCTGGACTGTTGACGGACGTGTTTCCCTTATCACATCTGATGGTTATATCGACAGGGCAAGTTCAAACCTGAAATCCTTTTACCTGAGTGGCGCCTACCATGGAGAAAAAAGCCTCTACCGTATCAACATCTTCTCGGGAAAAGAAAAAACCTACCAGTCATGGTATGGTGTACCCAAGGATTCGTTGAAGACCAACCGAACGTACAATCCATATACTTACGAGAATCAAACCGACAACTACCAACAGGATCATTTTCAGTTTTTCTATGCAAGGGAGATCAATAAATCCTGGCGCCTTAATGCAGCACTTTTCTATATTCGCGGGCGTGGATACTACGAGTCCTATAAAGATGATAAATCTTTTTTATCCTATGGACTTCCTGATATCATGATCGGTGGAGATACCATCACCAACACTGACCTCGTGCAACAGAAATGGCTCGATAATCACTTTTATGGACTGACATGGTCGGTCAACTACAAGAAAGACAAACTCGACCTCGTACTCGGAGGAGGAGGGAACCAGTATGATGGCGACCATTTTGGAGAGATTATATGGGCGCAGTATGCTTCCAATATGGATAAAGACTATGAATGGTACCGGAACAATGGCCTTAAGACTGACATGAACTTTTATGCCAAAGCCAATTACCAGGTACTTGAGAAACTGAATGTATATGCCGATCTGCAGTACAGAATCATCAATTATAAGATCAAAGGCACCCACGATGACCTGAGGGATATCAGCCAGGAACATGATTTTAACTTCTTCAACCCTAAATTCGGGCTGGTCTACGATATCAACGCTAAACACAGGACATATTTCTCCTTTGGTGTGGCAAACAGGGAGCCCAACCGCAGTGTGTATCGTGATGCATCTCCGGGGGAAGAGCCCACCTACGAAACCTTATATGACTATGAACTGGGTTATAAGTTCTCCTCTACACATATTGCTTTTTCAGGGAACCTCTTTTACATGGATTATAACAACCAGCTGGTGCTGACGGGTAAGATCAACAATGTTGGTGCTCCTGTCATGACCAATGTGAAAGATTCATACCGGGCAGGGATTGAGCTGCAGGCAGGTATCCGCCTGGCAAAACGACTCACCTGGGACCTCAACGCCAGCTTCAGCCAAAACAAGATCAATAATTTTATAGCCTACGTGGATAACTGGGACTACTGGGATGATCCTGACAATCAGGTTTACCAGTATACCGATACTATTGGCACAACAGATATTTCCTTTTCTCCCAGTATTACTGCCGGAAGTTTGCTCAACTATGAGGTGATCGACGACCTGCATCTCTCCCTTGTTTCCAATTATGTGGGCAAACAATATGTCGACAATACTTCCAGCGAGGACAGGAAGCTGAACCCCTATTTTCTGAATGATTTCCGGGTACAGTATACGCTAAGGACAAACCTCATCAAAGAGATCAACTTCCATTTCCAGCTGAACAACATCTTCAATGTGGAGTATGAGAGCAATGCATGGGTATACCGATATGTTTCCGGAGGGCAGGAAAGCGCACAAGACGGCTATTTCCCTCAGGCACCGATTAATTATTTTGTAGGGATAGGTTTGAAATTCTAAAACCGGTTCGCGGAAGGCGGGAGGGGATGAGGTGAATTGTGGTGGTTTTATTTAATATCTTTGCAGCCGGAATAACAAATGGCTAATCAAATCAAAATAAAGAATAAACGTGCCAGTTTCGAATACTTCCTTGTGGAGAGACTGGTTGCAGGCATACAGCTCAACGGGACGGAGATCAAGTCTATCCGGCTGGGGAAAGTAAGCCTGGCAGATGCCTATTGCCAGTTTGATGAGGGTGAACTATTTGTGAAAGAGATGCACATTGCCGAATATGCCATGGGCACCCATTACAACCACGTAACAAAGCGTGTACGTAAACTTCTGCTTACCAAAAGGGAGTTGAAGAAATTAGAAACTAAGACCCGGGAGAAAGGCTTTACCATTATTCCTACCATGCTCTTTGTCAATGAGAGGGGTTTAGCCAAACTTGAGATCGCACTCGCCCGCGGGAAGCAATTCTATGATAAACGCGATACCCTTAAGAAAAAAGATGTCCAGAGGGAAATCGACCGTGATGCTAAATAATATTTTGTAAGGAAAAACATTTTTAGCCGTCTGATGTTATAACAGAAGAGATATTTACTTCCAAGTCAAAAAGCGAATATGAAGAAACAGAACATTATTACATCAAGCCTTATAATTCTCACAGTATTATTTACTATCCCGTCCTATAGCCAGGACAAGATCGAATGGATGAGTTTCGAAGAAGCCATGGCGCTCAATGAAGAAAATCCAAAACATTTCTTCATCGATGTATATACCGATTGGTGTGGATGGTGCAAAAAAATGGATGCCTCTACCTTTGTCGATCCGGTGATTGTGGAGCTGATGAACGAGCACTTTTACGCTGTGAAGCTGGATGCTGAACAAAAAGACACCATCATGTTTCAGGGCAATGCTTTCGTAAACCCCGATCCCGACGGACGGCGCTCTTCACACCAGATGGCGCAGGCTCTTCTTAAAGGGAAAATGTCGTACCCTTCATTCGTATTCCTGAACACTAAGTCAGAGTGGCTCACCGTTGTTGCCGGCTTCCGAAAGGCTCCTGACATGGAACAGGTACTCACCTATTTTGGTGAAGGTGTCTACGAAGAAAAGAGCTGGGAACAATTCATGATCACCTTTGCGAGTGATCTTCCCGGCAAATCAGCCCAATAATTAAATACTCAAGTCATTTCAGCCAGAGGGAGAATTCTGGAACATATTACAGATTTCTCGCTATGTTATTCCCTCCGGTCATGAGCTCCCCCGATTACTCGGGGTCGGTTCGCTCGAAATGACTGCATCGAAAAAAATATTATTGCTTCACCTTCATTCTTTTCTGAACGAGTTTCGACAGGTAGCCTACGGGTATTAACAATAGCCCAGGCTATTATTTTTTCTCTACAATTGGTTTTACCGGGTAAGGTGCCATGATCTTAGCAATACTTTTTGGCAAATTCTTTTCCCTGGTTTGGGGATTTTCATTGATTGTACCTTCTCCGATACTTTCAAAGATCAGTTGCTCTGTACCAGGATGATACATATCAATAACCAGTGTACCAACGGTGTAATTATATTCATTTACAGTTGTTGTTGACATACTCATTCCCATTCCCATTCCAGGGCCCCAACCGTAGCCAGGTCCGTAGCCATAGTATCCACCATAACCCATACCCGTTGTCGTGGCATTATATTGTGTTTTATTCTGAGTCATAATGAAGAGGGCAATGATCACATCACCGCCTGATTCAACATACTCCATACCACGGCTTCTGAGTTCATCTCCGAAAGCCCTTTCAATACGTTCTTTTTCGAGGCTATTTAGTAACTTATCACTTTCGGCAGCCCATCCGTAATACTCAAAGGTTTTGATCTGTGTGAAGTCCACTGTTTTATCATAATCAGTTGTAACTTTAATAGATGAGCATGCAGAAATAATTACTGAGATCATCAGAACAGGTAAAATTTTAAATACTGATTTCATAGAGCATAAATATTTTTAGGTTGCTATTATCTTAATTAACAAAGTTACGATATTTCACAAATCAATTTATCCGATGACAATAAAAAAAGAGTATGCACTGCATACTCCCTTTGTTTCAAATCTGCCTCTTCCGCTTGCAAAAGGAGAAGAGTAAATCTTTATTTCCTATTGAACTCCACATCAAAGGTCTGTCTCGAAACTGCCTGGTAATATGTGCCTGATAATATCTCCGTATCCTCATCGTAGATCAATTCATATAGAGAACCGGGATAGTTCTCATCTTGCAATTCCACATAGATCTGCAGATTATCATCCTTAACTCTCCATCCTGAGTGTCCAACATTTATAGTGGCCGGGTTGAAATACTCAGCAGTCATTTTCCCTTCATCCAATACTTCAACGATCTCTATTGTGTATGGGCCATCCGATCGCAGCCATTGACCAACTAATATATCAGAAGCATCGGTTGTCCCGATATTTGACGTTCTCAAAAACATAAACCAGATACCGCCGATAATTACTATTGCCAGGAATATAAACATAAACCTGCCGCGTATTGAATTGCTATTATTTTCTTTCATTTTTTTGGGATTGATAAAGCATCGATTCTTATAAATCAAACTCTCGTCAACAAGAATTATCATGCAAATCAAAGATACGAAAATAAAAAAATCTTTGAAATTGATTATCCTCGGGGCAAGCCCACGAGGTATTAACCCAATTTCATTCCGCAATAGCGGAACCAGATTTTTATAGTACCCCTCTGTCACGCCAAAGCGGTACATCTCCCCTGAAAATCAGGGGAGCTTATTAGGAAAGCTCGCGGCAAGCCACGAGGAATAATTTAAATTGAAAACTATTGTCCGTCGTATCCTTGTTCCAGCTTCTCCATCACCTGGTCCAGGCTAAAGCTTGCTGCTTTCTGCCGTGGTGGAAATTCCTGGAAAGTAGACAAGAAACTCCCTACATATGATTGTGCAGGTACCAGCAAGTATGCGTGATCAAGAAGCCAATCATAATAGGTATTTGATGTTAGAGGAGCACGTTCGTATGGATCTCTTCTCAGATTCAGCATCAATGGAACGCGGAGTGGAACAAAAGGTTCCATCCAAACCCTGAAGGTACCTTCGGTTTGTTGCTCCATAAATATGAGTTTCCAGTCATCGTAGCGTAATGCGGTAAGATCACCATCATCTGAGAAATAAAATATCTCATGGCGCTGTGCCTCTTCTTCCCCTGCAAAATATGGCATAAAGTTGTAGCCATCAAGGTGTACCTTGTAATCGCGGCCTATTGCGCTATATCCACTTAGCAGGTCTTCTTTAACATTATCATTGCCGGCTGCTGCTGCAAAAGTAGGCAGCCAATCCATATGGTGCATGATGTCGTTTGAAACTGAACCAGGCTCGATAAGCCCCGGCCAGCGAACCATAGCAGGCACACGCCATCCGCCTTCCCAGTTGGTATTCTTTTCGCCCCGGAAAGGTGTGGAAGCAGCATCCGGCCATGTGTTGTAATGTGGCCCATTGTCGGTGCTGTAAAATACGATGGTATTATCGGTAATTCCAAGCTCGTCGAGCAGATCAAGCAGCTCGCCAACCTGCATATCGTGTTCTACCATACCGTCGCTGTATTCATCCTGTCCGGAGATGCCCCGGTTTTCATCTTTCACGTGAGTGCGAAAGTGCATACGCGTCCCGTTCCACCACACAAAAAATGGTTGATCATTCTCAACGGCATCACGGATGAAGCGCTTGGCTGCGTCAATAGTTTCCTGGTCGATGGTTTCCATCCTCTTCTTTGTAAGAGGACCGGTATCTTCAATATCACCGCCCGCGTATGAGTGGATTACGCCTCGAGGGCCATATCGTTCAATGAAGGTTCTACCATCGGAAGTGATCATATCGGCAGGATAATCTTCATTCTCCGGTTCTTCCTCAGCATTCAGGTGGTAGAGGTTGCCCAAGAATTCATCAAAGCCATGATTTGTTGGCAGATGTTCATCCCTGTCGCCGAGGTGGTTCTTTCCAAACTGGCCTGTAATATAGCCCTCTTCTTTCAGTACACCTGCAATCGTTGGGTCTTCTTCCCTGAGACCAAGTTCAGCACCAGGAAGACCTACTTTTGAGAGTCCTGTTCTGAATACGCTTTGCCCGGTAATGAATGATGATCTTCCGGCTGTGCAGCTTTGCTCACCGTAATAATCGGTGAAGATCATTCCCTCATCAGCAATGCGATCGATATTGGGGGTACGATAACCCATCATTCCCATGGTGTAAGCAGACACATTGGATTGGCCAATATCATCGCCCCAGATAACCAGGATATTGGGTTTGTCCTGTGCACTGACCACTATGGACATCAACATGGTCAGGCTTAATAAAAATTTTAAATGCTTCATAATAAATACGTTGGATTAAAAAGGGTTAATTCTCTCTTGTAAATTTACTACATGTATAAAGGTAAAACAAGTAAGAAAGCTAATTGTTTGAAGAGGAGAGAATAAATGAAGAAGGAGATTGTAGATTGTAGAAGAAGATATACGATGGAGATAGATGAAAGAAGAAGTACTTGCCCTTCCAATATCTCATTCTCCTTCTTCTATCCACTTCTTCTATCTTCTATCATCTATCTAAAAAACCCGCCATAAGCGGGCTTTTTTTGGGTGGAAGACCGGAATTGAACCGGCGACCTCTAGAACCACAATCTAGCGCTCTAACCAACTGAGCTACATCCACCATAATTAATCGGACTGCAAAGATAAAATAATTTTTGTTTGAATTTTGCAATCAAAATCTAAAATTTATAAGTCTTAGTAAAATTCAATCAAGGTAG
>QMPN01000138.1 GCA_003648575.1 Bacteroidota bacterium | reverse complement strand
TTCCCCGACCGGGCCACTGGCAAGATCAGAAATGCGGATCACATAGTCATCTCCAGCCGCCTGGCTGCTCATGATGCTCCACGACCAGGTATTTAGAGAAGAAGAAATATTGGAAACCAGCAACTGTGGTGTCCAGGTATTTGTGTCGATAAGTTCGATCTTGATCTGGCCTGTATAAACGATGGTGCTCCAGGTGATATCATGTGTCGACCCCTGGTCCCATATTTCGCCACCAATTGGTGAGGAAACAAGGATTGTTGGTACAGGTGGGAAATTCTCAGAACCGGGAGAGCCCAGGTTAGCCTGCAGACTGGCAGCCCAGTTTTCACCCAAACTATTGTCCAGATCCGGGTCCAGCAGTGAAAGTGATGGGCCATCCCCATCAGGTTCGGTTGGCCATGGAGGATCATCAAGGTATGGCACAATATCGGCCTGTAACCTGCCAAGATTATATAGATTGACATCATCGCCTCCATTGTTCAGGGCAAATCCACCCTGAAGTGTTCCGTCCAGATCAGGGACAAAGGGGAATGAGCCATCGGTAGCAATAGCAATGGTATAGTATTGGTCTGGACTCAGCACTGTTCCGTCAGGTATTGCAATTGGGATAGTATTATTATCGTGATCCTGAAGGAACCAACCTGAAATTTCAATGGGACCGGCAGTATTATTATACAATTCAATCCACTCTTCATCCGCACCGGGGGAGTTGTACATGATCTCATTGATCACAACCCCTGTCGGGTCCGCACCATCACCTGTAACCAGAACATTGTCAACTTCCCATGTAGCAGAACCTGAAGATGTTGAAGTATAGACGAATGCCAGGTAAACATTTGTTCCGCTAACACCTGAAAGGTCAACGTCTCCTGAAGGTGTCCATGCCCATCCGCCCGCTGAGAGTGTTGCAGAAATGTCAGTCCACGAGGCAGTAGATGGATCGCCACCACCATCATAATCAGTAGAATATTTCACAACAAGGTCTGGCCCGGTGTAATTCATGGCCGTGTAAAAAGTAAGGTTTTCATTGGTATAAGCATCGAGGTTCATAGGTGGTGAGATCAGCCAGTCTTCGTTTTCATTGGATACTCCTGAGTAGCCCGACATCTTTGCACAATCTGAGCCTCCAACACCAAAACCATCAATTACCCAAACCTGGTCGCCGGTAACACTTACAGGTGTCCATGCCATCCAGCTCCAGTCGAAATCTTCGTACATCACCACAGATGTGGTTGTTGCTGTAGCTGTAGGTGCTGTGCCGTCAGTTTTGAAATCTATAGTTGCACCACCGTTGGTATATGGGTAAATAGCAAAATAGTAAAGCGTGTTTGTTGACAGGCCTGCAAAAGTATAGGCTTCATCCCCAAAGTTCACGTTTTTGGCACCTGCGCCATCACTAAGGTCAAGATCATCCGGAACCGGGGTGCCATCAACAGGAGCAACGATATTGTCCTGATCGCTTATATAGACTACATATGCACCGGGTAATTGTGCGCCTGTGGCATCGGTCCATGCAATGTCAACCATGTTGCCCAATGGGGTAGCTGTAAAAGCCGTAGGATAATTAGTAGGTTCAGGCAAAGGTCCGCTGCTCAGGCTTTGCCCTGTATTTAGGGTGCCTGCATTTGAAGTGGTTGGTCCGGTCCAGGTGAATGAGCTATACTGGACCCCGTTGCCGGTGAGTTGCAGGGATTCCGTATCGAGCGTTCCACTGGTTTCTGAAACACCGATATCAGTAGAGGTAACACCATCAGCAGGCCCGCCAACACCATCGAAGGAGCCTTCATAGCTCAGAAATTGTCCTGTAATCAGGGTGCCATTATAACTAAGGGCCATACCATCCGGAGCTCCATTCTGGATGCCGGAAATGTATTTGTAATAGATGGTAAAATTACCAACTGTGTTTCCAACTGTAAATCCATCTAATGTATGGGTGCCATATACTGCACCATTGTTGCCATTATACAGATCCACCTGGAAGAGTGAAAGCGTATAGCTGCCGGGATCTTCAATGATGACCTCAATCATTTCATTAGCATCGGCTCCCGCATTATCATAATGGACCTCATTGATCCATGCATTTTGCCCCTGAACATTAAGGGCAAAGAGGGCTAGTATAGCCACTAAAAGTGTAGTGATCTTTTTCATAATTTAATATATTAAGGTTAAATATTTCTAAAAAGAATGTCAATTCTTATAATATACAAATTTGGTGATTTTTTGGCAAATTGTAAAGGGGAGAGGGTTAAATTTTTGTTAACAATGGTGAATAAAATCTTGTAGGGAGTTATTAATGATTAATGATTATTGCTTAGTGGAGATTGAAAATGTAGAATGTAGAATGTAGACTGGACAATAAAAAAGCCCCGCAATTTGCAGGGCTTGAGTATGATATGTTTTCGAATTACTTCTTGTCATCGGGTGGCACTTCTTCGAAGTCGACATCGGTGACTTCCTCGTCACCGCCACCGGCATTTGGGTCACCTCCCGGTGTTTCCTGTCCGGCTTGCTGTTCTCCACCGGGCTGTTCAGTATTCTGATACATCTCGGAGCTGGCAGCCTGCCACATGGCATTCATCTTTTCCAGTGCGGCATCGATGGCTTCGACGTCCTGGTTCTTGTGTGCCTCTTTCAGCTCTATCAGTGCGCCTTCAATCTCTGCCTTCTTCTCGTCCGGGAGTTTGTCGCCATATTCTTTGAGCTGTTTTTCGGTCTGGAAGATCATCGCATCTGCACTATTCAGCTTATCAACCTTTTCTTTGGCTTTTTGATCTTCATCGGCATTGGCCTCGGCTTCCTGCTTCATCTTGTTGATCTCATCTTCGCTAAGCCCGGAAGAGGCTTCAATGCGGATCTGCTGTGATTTGCCTGTTCCTTTATCCTTGGCCGATACACTAAGGATACCATTTGCATCAATATCAAATGTTACCTCAACCTGGGGCACTCCCCTGGGTGCAGGTGGGATCCCGTCGAGATGGAACCTTCCGATGCTCTTGTTTCCGGCAGCCATAGGCCTCTCTCCCTGCAGTACATGGATTTCAACAGAAGGCTGGTTGTCAGCGGCAGTTGAAAATGTTTCTGACTTCTTGGTAGGGATGGTCGTATTTGATTCGATCAGTTTGGTCATAACGCTACCGAGTGTTTCGATACCCAATGAAAGTGGGGTTACATCAAGGAGTAATACATCCTTTACCTCACCGGTGAGCACACCACCCTGGATGGCGGCACCTACGGCAACAACTTCATCGGCATTCACGCCTTTGGAGGGCTCTTTACCAAAGAAATCATTTACCACTTTCTGAATTGCAGGAATACGTGTTGAGCCTCCAACGAGAATTATGTCGTCGATATCGGAAGCCTTTAATCCTGCATCTTTCAGTGCAAGCTTACATGGTTCGATTGTAGCCTGGATATATTTATCACAAAGCTGCTCGAACTTAGACCTGCTGAGTTTCCTGACAAGGTGTTTCGGGATACCGTCAACGGGCATGATGTAAGGCAGGTTGATCTCAGTCTCAGTGGAACTTGAGAGCTCGATCTTTGCCTTTTCGGCTGCTTCTTTGAGCCTCTGCATGGCAACGGGGTCCTTGTGAAGGTCGATGCCTTCATCTTTTTTGAATTCTTCAGCGAGCCATTGGATGATGGCATCATCAAAATCATCACCGCCAAGGTGTGTATTACCATTAGTGGATTTTACTTCAAACACCCCATCACCGAGTTCGAGGATAGAAATGTCGAATGTTCCTCCACCGAGGTCAAATACAGCAACCTTCACGTCGGTGGCTTTTTTATCAAGGCCATAGGCCAGGGCTGCAGCCGTTGGTTCATTAATGATCCTGCGTACCTGCAGTCCGGCAATTTCACCGGCTTCCTTGGTAGCCTGACGCTGCGAATCGCTAAAATAAGCCGGTACAGTAATAACAGCTTCTGTAACATCCTGCCCCAGGTAATCTTCAGCAGTCTTCTTCATTTTTTGAAGAATTATGGCTGAGATCTCCTGTGGTGTGTATTTTCTGTCATCAATCTGTACTCGTGGTGTATTATTATCACCTTTTACAACTTTATAAGGTACACGCTTAATTTCGGTTGAAACCCTGTCATAAGTTTCTCCCATAAAACGTTTGATACTATATACTGTTTTTTCCGGATTGGTGATGGCCTGCCTTTTGGCGGGATCACCAACTTTACGTTCTCCATTCTCTGTAAATGCTACAATGGATGGTGTAGTCCTGCGTCCTTCACTGTTTGGAATAACAACAGGCTCGTTACCTTCCATTACGGCAACACAAGAATTGGTAGTTCCTAAGTCTATTCCAATTATTTTTCCCATTTGTTAATATATTTTTTTGTTTTACATTTTGTTTTCTGATTGCACTATGTCAATGATTGTGCCAATGGGGAATATGACAGAAAAAGAGATGTTTTCCTTCATCTTTGTGACAAAAAGGCAGAAAAGCAATGTAAATCGTTAATGAGGACTATCGTGTGTCCTGCATCATTGAACCGGGATGAGAAAGGGAATTGAGGTCTTAGTACCGGAATTTCAGCCAGCTGTAACTTCCTTTGATATAGGCTACCGTTACATCATTGAGTTTTTTCGGTTTAATGGCAGTAGCCCTGGAGGAAAAAATACCAATTCCATTAGTGATATTAGTATATGCAGGCCGGTCCTGAATAATGCTGCTGGAAGGTTCGTTAACCTCCATATAGGTATTCAGTTCCTTGCCTCCGGCTTCAACAATGAATTGCAAGGTGCTGGTGAAGCGATCCGTAACCTTAGCCTCTTTTGCTGCATCTTCATAAGGGACAAAGGCAGTAAGTGCTGCATAAAATGTGCTGCCGGTATAGTAAGATTCTACCTCCGGGCCAATAAGGGCTTTCTTTGTATCCTTATGCCAGTCGAAGAAGCGGTACACAGTATCTGCTGATCCTTCCATAAGCTCTTTGTAATGGAAGCGGATGGTAAGGTCGTAGCGTGGAGCCTCCTCCTTACGGTTCCAGATCACAGCTTTCGGGTCTGCGTTATCGTTAATGCCTATTTTTTTGGCAAAGCCCGGCGATGTTATATCCGTAAACACGAACTGAAAGGTGGCAGCGTCGGAAGTTATTTCCGTTTCCTTATAAAGGATACGAAGTATATACTTTTTATCTGTTTCAGGTTGGAAGGCACTATAATAAATTATCTGGTTTGGGTTATAAAACACACCCTCCTCTTTATTGGTGATGGTAATTGTATCAAAGTAGGCAATATCCTGTGGGTCGTCTTCAGGCCATATCCTGACATCCAGTTTTTCAATAAATTCACTGGAATCTGGGATTTTCGCCATGATCAGAGCATTTTCGGAGCCCAGAAAGGCTTTGTTTATTTTCAGGTAGGTAGTATCCTCATAGGGATCGAGAAGCCCGTAAACAACCGTGATTTGCTGGTAATCGGCATTTATATCAACATCAGTGCTGCATCTGTTAAAAAGCATCAGCCCTGTAAAGGCGAGCAGTAGTAATGAGAGTTTCTTCATCTAGTGCAATTTGAGGATGACAAAAGTATATAAAAAAATGCATATGCGATGTTTTGGGCATGATTTATTTGCTGGTTACTGGCTACTGGTTGCTGGCTGCTGGCTACTGGTTGCTGGCTGCTGGCTGCTGGTTTGTATTTCTTTATATCTTTGCACCAGCTATTGATAATCAACCTAAGAAGGACAAGTATGGAATTAGAAGCTACCTTTCCCAAGATAACCA
Organism: Bacteroidota bacterium; assembly: GCA_003648575.1. The sequence continues at coordinate 2,030 of QMPN01000138.1, read as the reverse complement.
CTCATGTGCTGCAGGAGATGAAGTTAAAGCAGGAGAAAATCGCCATGCTTACTGCATATGATTTCAGTATGGCCCGTATCCTCGACCAGGCCGGTATTGACATAATCCTTGTTGGTGATTCTGCCTCCAACGTGATGGCAGGCCATAAAACGACCCTCCCCATAACCCTGAATGACATGATATATCATGCATCATCTGTAATGCGGGCAGTGAAGAGGGCTCTTGTGGTGGTTGACCTTCCATTTGGAACTTATCAGGGAGATTCCAAGGAAGCCTTGCATTCTGCGATCAGGATCATGAAGGAGGCCGGTGCCAATGCAGTGAAACTGGAAGGAGGGGAGGAGATCCATGAATCGGTTGAGCGGATACTAACGGCCGGGATCCCTGTGATGGGACACCTGGGACTTACACCACAATCGATCCACAAATTCGGGACATATGTCGTCAGGGCTACCGAAGAAGATGAAGCCAGGAAGCTTGTCCACGATGCGCATATACTTGAGGAAGCAGGTTGTTTTGCCCTGATACTCGAAAAGATCCCTGCAAAACTGGGGGGAGAGGTTACTCAAAAGGTAAAGATCCCTATCATAGGAATCGGTGCCGGGAACCAGGTCGACGGACAGGTACTCGTCCTGCACGATATGCTGGGAATAACCCAGGAATTTTCTCCAAGGTTCCTGCGCAGGTATCATAACCTGAGTGAAGAGATAAAAGGCTCGGTAAAGTCGTACATTGGTGATGTGAAGAGTTCTGATTTTCCGAATGAAAGAGAACAGTATTAGGAGTTATTAGTTATTAATTATTAATGATTAGTGATGAATTTAAGTGCAGAGTAGTGAGTGATGAGCTTAGATTGAAATGATAAATGTAGAATGTAGAATCTGGAATGGACAATGAACTCCACAGGATTCTTAAGCCCAGATCGATTAAAAAAATCCGCAACATATCTCCCTCCGAGGTCCTCTATGAGGATAATCATATCATTATAATTAATAAGCGTTCGTCGGATATTGTGCAGGGCGATAAGACCGGAGATGTGCCACTGAGCGAGGCTGTTAAGAAATATATCAAGGATAAGTATAATAAGCCGGGAGATGTTTACCTTGGGGTGGTCCATCGCCTCGACAGGCCGGTTAGCGGGGCTGTGATCTTTGCTCGTACGAGCAAGGCTCTCACCCGCCTGAACGAAATGATCCGTGAACGAAAGATCGATAAAACATATTGGGCTGTCACTACCGGAATGCCCCCCAATAATAAGGGCCATCTGACCCATTATCTTAAAAAGAACCAGAAGAAAAACATGTCCTATGCCTATAAGGAACCGGGTGAAGGAAAGCTTAAAGCAGAGCTTGATTACCGCTTTCTTTTCTCATCCGACAATTATCATTTGTTGGAAGTTGACCTGCTCACCGGGAGGCATCACCAGATCAGGGTTCAGCTGGCTGAGATCGGATGTGTTATCAAGGGCGATCTCAAGTACGGTGCTAAACGGTCCAATAAAAATGCTTCCATCCATCTGCATGCAAGAAAAATATCAATGATCCACCCGGTAAGGAAAGAACTGCTGGAGGTGATCGCCCCTGTGCCGGACGACCCGCTGTGGAAGTATTTTGAGTCAGAACTTACATCCTGATAATTCATTCATGCATTCTATCCATCTTTTTCTAACTTTGGATAATGCATTTACATGCTTATTCGCTGAGAATTTACCTTAAGCTGTTGATACTGGCAGTATTGACAGTAGCAGGGCCAAATGTCTATTCCCAGTATTACAGCACCGGACAGGAGGCGGCTTCCATAAAATGGAAGCAGATCAGCACGGAACATGTAAAAATTTTGTTCCCGGATTATTATGAATCACAGGCAAGGAAACTGGCCGGATACTTAGACACTGTCTATGGTTTTGCAGGCAACTCCCTGAATTATCACCCTAAGCGCATTTCCCTTGTAATGCATACACAGTCATCTGTATCCAATGCTGTGGTTGCCTGGGCACCTAAACGGATGGAGTTTTACACAACTCCTTCACA
>QMPN01000137.1 GCA_003648575.1 Bacteroidota bacterium | reverse complement strand
CCATCCTATCGAAAATCGACAATCGACAATCGACAATCGCCCAATTCAAAAAGCTCCGCTGTAGCGGAGCTTTTTGAACGAACAACTTATTAACCCAAAATTTATGGAAACATTCCCGAAGGTATCGTATGAAAAAAGCAAAGCAGTTTGATTATGAAAAAACCTGGATTATGAAAATCAAAACCACCTTCAAGAACGATTTCCTCTTTGAGAAATTAATTAAACCAAATTAATTCATTTACAAAACTAAAGGTGCCGGGCTTATATGTAAAGCCGGAATCAGTTAACGGCTATCGACAATCAGTTTACGGTTAGCAATATCAGATATCGGTAAGTGCCCGGTTGATGAAGGTGTTGAAGGGATATAAGGCACTGTAAACATCGAGAAGTTTCTCTGTAAAAGCATCCGATGATACAATCGCATCATCTATCCCAACGGCCACTATATAACTTTTATGTTTCAGGAGGTCAATATCAGCAAAATCAACAGGAAAACCCCTTGGGGGACGTTTCAGACTCTCTCCTTCCAGCTTCTTAAAATACCTTGCAAATGCGAGTGATTCTACGATTCCCTTAAATTCATCTGCATTATAGTAGATTTCCTGCCGCATAGCCTTAAGAACGGGGGCAGGCGGCATCCAGATGCCACCACCGGCAAACACATTGCCGGGCTCAATATGCACATAATAAGTGGCATATGGGTTTTTCCTTCCTCCCCTGGTCATGGCAGCACCCATATTGATTTTATAAGGCGATTTATCTTTTGAAAAACGCACGTCGCGATATATTCTGAAAATACACTGTCTGGGCTCCAGCCCGGCAATATCCTTATCAATATCACCCAGCTTTGGGATCAAGGCATTAATGAAGGCTTCGAACTCATCTTTAGCCTCCAGGTAACGCTTTTTGTTTGCCTGGAACCAATCACGATGATTGTTATTATTTAAATCTTCAAGAAAAGGTATGACATTTTTCATTTTTCTGTATTAACCAGTAGGACCCTGCAAAAGTATATTACTATTTAAACATGCATTGCAAAATATTGTTCATCATCGGGTGCATACTACTGGGCACCCCTGTCTCCATGGCACAGCCGGGCAGCTATCCTGTCGGTGCCAGGGCGATTGGCATGGGGCATACAAGCCTTGTCAACAAAGATTTTTGGGCAGTATGTAACAACCAGGCAGCAGCAGCCTATATCACCGGCATTGAGCTTGCTGTATTCATGGAAAACCGTTACCTCATAAAAGAGATGAACAGGATCGTGATGGGGGGTGCTTTGGGGGTAGGCAAGGGAGGTATTTTCGCTAATGTGGATCATTTTGGTGATCATACCTATTCAGAGATGAAGGCCGGGGCAGGCTATGCATTGCAATTAGGCGAACACTTTGCCGCAGGCTTACAGCTGGATTATCTCAGAATGTCAATCGGCGAAGGCTATGGCAACTATCATGCCTTTACATTTGAAGGAGGCATCTATGCAATGATCACCGACAAAATATCGCTTGGCATCCATTGTTTCAACCCTGTCCATGCCGCTTGGACACACAGCAAGGAAAAACTTCCTGTCATCATCAGGGGTGGCATCGGCTTCCGGCCTGAAGCATCCATCAGCATCAGTGCAGAGGTCCTTAAATCAACTGCAGAAGCGGCAGTCATAGTTGCAGGTTGTGAATACCGCTACAGGGACAAATTTTTCATCAGGGCCGGCATAACCAGCGGGCCTGCAAGGTACACCTTCGGGGCAGGCTTCAAATTGAAGAAACTGATGATCGACATTGCTTCTTCAGTCCACTCCTTCCTCGGCTATTCACCACAGCTTTCTATCATCTATATTGTAAAGGAATGAAGCCGGTATTAACAGGATTATTCATATTTGCTGCCTTCACCGTGATCATGGCACAATCATCCGACAGCCTGATGCTTGCCGGAAAAAACCTGATCAGCAGACAATTAGAAAATTATGAAGAGCTGGCAGAAGCAGGGATCGATCTTAGTGAGCTCACTGAAGACCTGGAGTATTTCCTTGAAAACCCCATTAACCTGAATGATGCAGATAAAGGAGATCTTAAGCGGCTTGTTTTCCTCAATGATATCCAGATCAAGAATTTGCTCGACTACAGAAAAAAGTACGGAACATTCCTGTCGGTATATGAATTGAAAGCCGTTGAAGGGCTCGGCAGAAATACGCTGGAAAAGATCCGGCCCTTCATAGTGCTTGCTCCAAAAGCAGGCCGGTCTTTCAAAGCAAACAGCCTTCTCAGGGGAAAGCATGATCTTATCATTCGCTTTCAGCGTAAACTGGTCAGGTCAGAAGCATACAATATCCCGGAAGATTCCTTGCAGTTAATAAAAAGCGGCTCCTTTTACCTGGGTGACCCCAATCGTTATTATCTGCGCTACCGTTACCGGGTTTCCGGTAGAATGAGCATCGGCCTGATAGCAGAAAAAGACCCGGGAGAGGCATTTCTCTACCTCCCCGCCGGCCTTTCAACAAGCATAAGGAACAAAATAAAGCGGGTGCCGGGATTTGACCATTACTCATTTCACTTTGGATATGAAACAAAAGGAATACTCAACTATGCCGTGCTTGGTGATTACCATGCCCGCTTCGGGCAAGGACTTGTTCTGTGGAGCGGGCTTTCATTCGGTGGCGGAAATGATCCTTCATCAGTGAAACGCTATGCATCCGGCATCCGGCCAAATACATCTGCCAATGAGAATATGTATCTGCGTGGAGGCGCCATATCGCTGAGGTGGAAAGTATTAACGCTTGATATTATTTACTCCCGTATTAAAGCCGACGCCAATATTATATATTCCGACAGTGCCGGTGAACCTGGTCATATCAGTTCTCTTCCCAACACAGGCTACCATCGCAGCCTGAATGAGCTGGAGGATAAAAAAAGTCTTCTTCAGGAGCGTTCCGGGGGACATTTTGCATACACCCGTGAACGTTTTCAGACGGGCATCACAGTATGCAGGACAAACTACGGACTCAGCATCGATAAAGGTGATAAACCCCCGGCCTTATTCCAGTTTCGGGGAAACAAAAACCTGAATGCCGGCATATATTTTGACCTCTTGCTACGCAAGACAAACCTATTTGGTGAGTTCGCGGTCAGCAAGAACGGAGGATGGGCTTTGCTGGCGGGCCTCACCCATACTACAGCTCGTGGGAGCATTTTCGGACTGCTTGTCAGGGAATACAAGCCTCAATATCAAAATTATATGGCACAGGCACAGGGCAAAAGGACTAACAATGCCAATGAAAGGGGAATTAAGCTGATGCTGGAAATGCCGCTACTCAGGAAGCTTAGCCTGCAGGCATCCTTCGATCATTACTCTTATCCCTGGCTAACCAGCAGGACCATAAATATAAAACGGGGACAGGATCATCGTATGCAGTTGCTGTATAAGCCTTCCAGGGGGGCCGAACTGGAGCTAAAATACAGGTTCCGCTCAGAATTTGTCAATAATAATGACCTGCATTCCTGGTTCGACAAACAGGTACAGGAAAAAAAACATGAGATCACTGCTGAAGCGGGCTTCACTGTTTCAGCATCATGCTCAGGAAAGGTGCATGCAGGTTATACGATAGTGAAAGCTTCCGCTGAGGCATGCAAAAAGACAGGGTCCTTGCTTCTGCTGGATATTTATTTTCGTCCGGAAAGGCTTCCGCTCCGGCTCACATTCAGGTATGCATTATTTCATACGGATGATTACGATAGCAGGCTTTATGCCTATGAGCATGATGTTTTGTATGCTTCTTCAATGCCTGCGTATTATGGCAAAGGCTTCCGTTTTTATATTGTTACAAAATACAGTCCTGCCCGGTGGCTCGATGCCTGGCTTCGCTTCTCCATGACCTGCTATACAGACAGGAATACCATTGGAAGCGGCCCTGATGAAATTACAGGAAACAAGCTGCCTGAAATTAAATTACAGTTGCGTATTAAACTATGAATTAAATTAATAGAGCTTTTCCCGCTTGATCAGGTATGGATGGAGTATCTGGCTGAAGCCGGCATTGATATCGGCGGCGACAAAATCAATCATATATTTTCCGCAACGCAGCTTGAGCTCATTAACAAACTCCCCGACACTTTCGACATATTGCTTCCTGAGTTCAAGCGGTGACAGTTTCATTTCCTCTCCGCTTTCCATATCGACGAATTTATATGGACGGTTATCATACTCGAAATCAATTTCCTTGGACTTATCCACCACGTGAAACAGAATAACTTCATGTTTATTATACCGAAGGTGCTGCAAAGCAGAAAACATCTCATCCAGCTTACCCTGACGTTCAAGCATATCACTGAATATCACCACCAGCGAACGCTGATGGATCATATCCGCGATCTGATGTATTGCCTCCGCCACACCGGTAGATTTTCTGGTGCCGGGGGGTATCGGTTTCAACAATTTCTCCATTTCAGTGAAGAGGTGCTTCATATGAACAGTTGTTGAACGGGCCCTGGTGTTCAGTTCAATCTTATCAGAAAAAAGACTTAAGCCCACGGCATCCCGCTGCCGCTGTAAAAGATTTATCAGCGCAGCAGCAGCATAGATAGAAAAAGTGATCTTGTTGGGGTTGTCAATGCTTATATCCGGTTTCACAGGGAAGTACATGGAACTGGAATTGTCAATAATGATCTGGCAGCGCAGGTTGGTCTCTTCCTCATAGCGCTTCACATAAAGCTTGTCGGTGCGGCCATACAACTTCCAATCAATATGCTTTATTGACTCACCGCTGTTATATTGCCTGTGCTCGGCAAATTCGACTGAAAAACCATGGAAAGGGCTTTTGTGCAATCCTGTAATAAATCCCTCGACCACCTGCCTGGCAAGAAATTCGAGCGAACCAAACTGCTGCAACCTGTTATGATCTATCGAATATTCCATTTCTATGATCTTTCATAGTATGCAAAAAGACGCACAATACTGCACGTCTCTTCACAGGATTGAAATTCAGGTCAGTATTTTAAATAAGCTTCAGGAGTTTACCTTCAAGTACCTTTTTCGGAACCGCACCAACCTGCTTATCCACTTGCTCACCACCTTTAAAGAAAAGTATTGTGGGGATATTCCTGATCCCAAATTTCTTGGTAATGTCTGCATTTTGGTCAACATTAAGTTTCCCAACAACTGCTTTGTCTCCGTATTCTTCGCCGAGTTGGTGTACGATAGGTCCCACCATACGGCAAGGGCCGCACCATTCTGCCCAAAAGTCAACAATTACAGGTTTATCTGACTGGAGTACGAGCTCCTCAAAATTAGCATCGGTAAATTCTAAAGCCATTTTTCTAATTTATTAAGGTTAACATTATTGAAACTACAAAAGTAAGGTTTTATTTCTTTGCCGGTCCTCAAATAATACACTAACAAGCCCGGATCAATTAAGTTTGTATTCAATCTCAGGAAGTTTCTTCAGTTCCCTGATAAAATATGCCGGATCTACGGCATTGTTGCGCGGTTGCATGTGAAGGTATGCTTTGTTTAACGTATCCTCTATCCTGATCTTTACAAGGCAATTCCCTGACTTTGCCTTGATCATTTTTTTAAGGCTGCCGATCAATTCTGCACTGACCTCGTCAGCATTCAATGTCAGGGTAATGCTCTTTGTTAGCTTCTCAAGAGCATCAGCCATCAGGCTGATACTGATAACTTTCACCTCCAACTGCTCCTGATCTCCCCTTCTGACCTGAACCCGCACCTTTACAAGCACGTTGAAGCCCTCAACAAGAAAATGCTTCATTTTAAGGTAATCCTCCGAGAACAGGAAAAACTTTTTAGTTTCGTTAAAGTCTTCCAGTATGAAAGAACCATATGGCTTACCCATTTTCGTCATCCGTTCCTGTGCACCTGTTATCATACCGGCTATGGTGACCACCTTGTTGAAATATCTTTTGGGGTCAGCAAAGAGTTCAGTCAGGTTGGTATCACAGAAGTTATCGATCTCCAGCGCAAAGTCATCCAGAGGATGCCCCGAAATATAAAAGCCCGTCACTTCCTTTTCCTTTCGCAGTTGTTCGATCTTTGTGTAGTGGTTACAGTCCGGCATGATTGGATCCTGCGCCTCAACCGTGCTATCTTCTCCGAACAGTGACTGCTGGGCTGAGTTTTTCTTATCCTGGTAACTGCCACCGTGGCGAATCACCTTTTCGAGGAAGATCGTATCATCGGTATGTTGCCTGTAAAAGTATTGTGCCCTGTGCGTACCTTCGAAGTTGTCGAAGGCCCCGGCCATGGCCAATGCTTCAAAGCATGTCTTGTTCACTGCTTTCAGGTTTACCCTTTTAGCCATATCAAATATGCTTGTAAAGGGGCCATTTTCATTTTTCTCGGCGAGGATAGCACTTACCGCGGCTTCGCCGACCCCCTTGATGGCACCAAGGCCAAAACGCACCATGCCATTCTTTGTCACCGTGAAGTTAAAAGCACTTTCATTGACATCAGGGCCCAACACATCAATATTCTGCCGTTTGCTTTCCTCAATGAAAAAGGTGATCTTTTTAATATCATTCAGGTTATGCGTGAGCACCGCAGCCATATATTCAGCAGGGTAATGTGCTTTGAGGTATGCAGTCTGGTAGGCGATGAGTGAATATGCCGCCGAGTGGGAACGGTTAAACCCGTATTCGGCAAAACGCTCCATGATGCCAAAGATCTCTTCGGCTTTCTCTTTTTCAATGTTTTTCTTGAGAGCACCTTCAACAAATTCGATCTTCTGCTCCCGCATGATCTCGATCTTCTTTTTCCCCATAGCACGGCGAAGAAGGTCGGCTTTTCCGAGGGAGAAACCGGCCATGACCTGGGCAGTCTGCATGATCTGCTCCTGGTACACCATAATGCCAAAGGTGGGCTTAAGTATCTCCTCCAGCATGGGATGCGGATAAATAACTTTTTCCTTTCCATGCTTGCGCTTGATATAAATCTCGATGAACTGCATCGGCCCGGGGCGGTACAGTGCATTCATGGCGATAAGATCCTCGATATTGGTTGGTTTCAGCTCCTTCAGGTGCGAACGCATCCCCTCTGATTCAAACTGGAATGTGCCTATGGTCTCACCCCTCTGATAAAGCTGGAAAGTCTGTTCATCATCCAGGGGGATCTCCTCGATATCGATCTCGACATCTTCGCTCATCTTGATATTCTCTATGGCATCCTTGATGATCGAAAGGGTCTTCAGTCCCAGGAGGTCCATCTTCAGCATCCCAACGCTTTCCACCAGTTTCCCCTCATATTGTGTCACCATGAGTTCTGAATCTTTGGCAGTGCTGAGAGGGAGGTGTTCGATCAGGTTATTTGGGCCTATGATCACACCGCATGCGTGGGTTCCGGTGTGCCTGGCGGATCCTTCAAGGGTTTCGGCAAAGATGAGGGTCTTTTTCTCCAGCTCTTTTCCTTTTTTCTTGATTTCTGCCAGCTCCGGCACTTCTCTATATGCCTCACTGAGTAAAATGCCCGCACGCTCAGGAACCAGCTTTGCCAACCTGTCGGCTTCAGGCAGGGGTAGTTTGAGAACCCGGGCAACATCGCGTATGGCACTTCTTGCTGCCATGGTTCCAAAGGTTACAATCTGTGCAACCTTTTCCCTGCCATATTTTTGTACGACATAGTTGAGCACACTTTCCCTGCCTTCGTCATCAAAGTCAACGTCGATATCCGGCATTGTTACCCTTTCAGGATTCAGGAAACGCTCAAAAAGAAGGTTGTACTTTATGGGGTCAATATTGGTGATCCCGGTGCAAAAGGCAACAGCCGAGCCCGCTGCAGAGCCCCTTCCGGGCCCTACGAACACCTTCATCCTGCGTGCTTCGGCAATGAAGTCCTGTACAATGAGAAAGTAACCGGTAAATCCCATTTCCCTGATCACGGAAAGTTCAAAGTCGAGCCGTTCGCTGACCTTCCTGCTGATCTCCGGATACAATTT
>QMPN01000136.1 GCA_003648575.1 Bacteroidota bacterium | reverse complement strand
TTGATGTCACCACTGTTTTGTGCCATTGTTTAAAATTTTAAGGTTAAAAAAGATTAGGCTTCAGGTTCAGCGACTTTTTCTTCAGCGGCTTTCTTCCTTTTCTTTTCGTTGTACGCAATGGCGTGTTTGTCCAGCTTCACGGTGAGGAAACGGAGTATGCGCTCATCCCTTTTGTACATCAATTCAAATTCTTGCAGTTCTTCTCCATCAATTTTGTATTCGAAGAGGTGATAGAACCCGGTTGATTTTTTCTGGATGGGATAGGCGAGTTTCCTCAAACCCCAGCTCTCATCGTGAGCGATCTCAGCCTTTTTGGCCTTTAGATGGCTCCGATATTTATCAACCGCTTCCTTCATCTGTTCATCAGACAAAACGGGAGTCATAATGAAAACGGTTTCGTACTGGTTCATGCTTGTATTAAATTAATTATTAATGAATAATAAATCCGTTTGTTTAAAAACGGAGTGCAAAATTAGTATAAATTCTCTAATTAGCAAATAAATTTAAGCTCAAATGTAGTGCTTTCTGAACCTGGTTCGAGGGATGGGGGATAAGGTTCGAGGAAGTTCTCCTCGTCCCATGCCCCCCGTCCCCCGTCCCGGTATATCATACTGATGATGTTGAGGACAGGAGCATGTCACAAATGAACCATGCTGCTCTTCCATCACCATAAAGTGGAGGGAAGGAAGCCGGTGGTTTATTTTTGAAGTGATCGTATGCTGAGAGGATCTTTTTTTCATCGGCATCAGCAATTACGGCACTGCCATTTTCAACGATCTCTACCCACTCGGTCTCTGGCCTGAGGATGATGCATGGCTTGTGATAGAAGTAGGACTCTTTCTGAACACCACCCGAATCGGTCATGATAAGTGAAGCATGTTTTTCCAGCATGATCATCTCCAGGAAGGAAACCGGTGGGATGAGTCTGATATAATCTGACGACCGGATCTCATCCAACAGTGCCTTATCTGAATGCCGTTCAAGCATTTTCAGGGTCCTGGGATGCAAAGGAAGGACAACAGTTTCTGCTTTACCGATCTTGATGATGGCAGAAAAGATCGACTGCAGGCGGTCAGGGATGTCGGTATTATTATCGCGATGGATGGTGGCCAGTATGAATTGCCCATCCTCGAGGTCTAATCTTTCTATGATATCCGATCTCTCCTCGGCAATATCAGAAAAATACTGCGCATTGTCGTACATCACATCTCCGCAATGAAACACTCCCGGCTGATTGATTGAATAAGGAGCTGTTGCATTGATGAGGAATCCTTCCTTCGACAGGTTTTCGATACCGGTACTGCTTGGGCTGAACAAGAGGGTGGAGCAATGGTCACAGGTAATGCGGTTGATCTCTTCTGGCATGGTCTTGTTGAACGACCTCAGGCCTGCTTCGATATGGGCTACAGGAACCCCCAGCTTCACGGCGGCAATGGCTCCTGCCAGGGTAGAATTGGTGTCGCCGTACAGCACCAGCCAGTCAGGCTTTTCACGTGCTATTGCTACTTCTATCCCTTCTAACATGGCAGCGGTTTGCCGGGCGTGGGTGTCAGATCCCACACTCAGGTTATAGTCCGCTTCCGGTATTCCCATCTCATCAAAGAACACCTGCGACATATTCTCATCGTAATGCTGCCCGGTATGCAGGATAATCTCCTGTATCTGGTCTGCATAGTCGGTCCGTATCGCCCTTGACAGGGCCGCGGCTTTTATAATTTGCGGTCTGGCACCTATGATTGTCAGTATCTTTAACATGCGTTTGATTTGGGAGTCAAAGATACTTTTTTTGAGTGAATTCGAGAATTTGAGAATACGGGAGTCAGAGAAAATTATCAAAATGACCACTTCTCCGGCTTTCGGCTCATATTGACTAATTTTCCGATAATATTGTCATATGATTTATACAGATTTTTATGGTTAGATGTATCGATGTAGTTTAATTCCAACGCAAAATCTAACCATGTTTGCGTTTCAGCAGCTTCAGAAATACAATCATTCAATTTGGCTACAAAATACTTCGGATAAATTCTCTTTCTATATGCTTCCGATAAATTTGCGCAGACAGACCTGGAAGATCTTCTTATTTGGTCAGTAAGGGAATATATTTCTTCCCTTGGAAATGATTTAGTTAATTCATAGATGGTAATAGCCGTTTCAAATGCCATTTGATATACAACCAGGTCCTTATGAGTTTTTATCATATTCATTATAATTAAGTTATGTTGTCTCGTACTCACGTACTCACGTACTCTCGTATTCTCGTATTCTCGTATTCTCGTATTCTCGTACTCTCGTATTCTCGTACTCTCGTACTCTCGTACTCTCGTATTCACGTATTCACGTACTCTCATAAAAGTCCCTCGTCTGCAAAACTAAAATAGCTGTCATCACCGAGGATGATGTGGTCGATTACGGGCAGGTCTAGGAAGGACCCGGCCTTTTTTAGCTTTTGTGTAAGGCGGATATCGGATTCACTGGGTTTGATGTTGCCGGAAGGATGGTTGTGGCAAAGGATCAGAGAGGCTGCATATTGTTCCAGGCCCGTTTTGAATATCTTCTTGGGGTCGGCAACGGTGCCTGAAAGGCCTCCCTGGCTGATGCAGATGCTGTTAATGATCTTGTTTCCCCGGTTCAACAGCATGATCCAGAATTCTTCATAGCTGGAATCCTGTAGTAAGGGTTTGAAAAAAGCGTAAACATCCCTGCTGCTTGATACCTTCTTCCGGGCCAGGCCTTGTTCAGACCCCGAACGGTTAGCCAGCTCCAATGCAGCGATAAGAGACACAGCCTTGGCTTCACCAATACCCTTGTTTTTCATGAGGTCAGCCACAGATAGGCGCGACAGCTCTTTAAGCTTGCCGCCGGCGGCTTTTAATATGTGTTTCGACAACTCTACCGCCGTGTGCTCTTTGGTACCCGTACCGATAAGGATGGCAATAAGTTCGGCATTGCTCAGGGCGCGCTTGCCCTTCATCTGTAGCTTTTCCCTGGGACGGTCATCCTCTGCCCAGAGCCTGATTGGAATATTTTTGTGATAGTCAGTCATAGTAGTCCTCCTGACTATTAATACCCAAAAACAAAAAAAGTCCCACCTGAAACAGATGGGACTTTTCAATATCTTATCAGATCAATTACATTGAATTGACGTGTTTTGTTAATTTTGATTTGAGATTGGCAGCTTTATTCTTATGAATAATTGACTTCTTGCTGAGATTGTCAATCAACGACAGGATGCCCGGAAGTTGTTCTTCGGCTGTTTTTTTATCGTCCATGGTCCTGAATTTCCTTACTGCGTTTCTCATGGACTTGCCATAATAACGGTTGTGGACCCTTCTTTTTTCGGTTTGCCTGATCCTCTTTAAAGCTGATTTGTGATTAGCCATCTTCTTTGTTTCTTTTTTGTTAATCCCTCATTTTGGGGGTGCAAAGATAAAACTAATTTTATTTCTACCAAAGAAATGAAATAAATATTTCTGAATCCTTGCTGCCCTTTAACAGTAGACAGTAGGCAGTAAACAGTAGGCAGTAGGCTGCATCCAGTATCCAGCATCCAGTATCCAAATAACTCCTGCTCCTCTCAAAAACTACTCAACTTGCAAGACATCTATTTTATTCGTATATTAGTGACTCGCAATTAATTCAAAACCAAATTAATAATTAAACCAGATTATTATGAAACTAAGACTAAGATTTTTATTTGGCATGATGTTGATTATGCCTGTCCTTGCTTTTTCACAGAACCAAAACTGTGTCGATTTTGAAACCCTGACACTTGGAACCAACTACGGTAACGGGATCAACGCTCAGGGGGAGGTGATCTTTACACAGAGTGATATTCCTGTTTCGGTTGAGTATTTTGAATGGACCGGTGGAGGGGGAATGTTTGGAACAGCGAATGTAATGGATGGAACAAGCGTATTCGGAACCATGAATTCGATGTGGACCAACAATATCAACCTGGGCTTTGATTTTACCGGTATCGGTTATGTGCCCAACAGGGTGTCGTTCGATTATGCAGATTTTGGTGGCAATGAGAACATATCTGTAAACGGGGAGCCCATTTTTGCCGGGGAACTGGATATGGCCCCTATGCCACCGGGAATTTCAATGGTGATTACCAACATGGGAACATATATGAAGGCTACGCTATACGGCCCTGTCACCAAATTGATCGTGGGCGGACAGGAATTCCAGCTGGATAATATCTGCGCCATGCTGGTAGAGGACACCGGTCCATGCGTTGAATTTGAAACACTGCCAATGGGACAGGAATACGGCAATGGCTTTAACCTCCAGGGTGAGGTGATCCTGACTGAGAATGGAATCGATGTGAGTGTGGAATATTTCGACTGGCTTGGTGGCGGCGGAACTTTTGGCAACTGCCAGGTCATTGATGGTACATCCTATTTCAATACAGGTCAGGCCATGTGGACCAGCAACATTAACCTGAAATTCGACTTTACCAATTATACGTATACGGTAAACTGGGTGTCATTTGATTTCTACGACGGGGGAGGTGAAGAGAACTTTTCCCTGAACGGACAACCAAACTTTGTTGGTGAGATCGAAGACTGGATGCTTCCACCACAATTTACCCTGGGGATCACCGATATGGGAACATACAAACATTGTGTGATCTCAGGAAATGCGGTCATTACATCTTTCCAGTTTGGCGGACAGGAATATGCAATCGATAATATTTGTGCCGGTTATGTGGATGATCCGGGTGATTGTGTTGACTTTGAATACCTGGCCATGGGAGCAACATTTGGCGATGGTTTTGATCCAATGGGTTCAATGATCTTTGAAGAGAATGATATACCAGTATTTGTAGAATGGTTCGAATGGGTCGGCGGAGGTGGAACCTTTGGTAACTGCCATGTAATCGATGGCGATCCTACCTATGGAACAGGACAAGCCATGTGGACTAGCAACATTAATTTGAGGTTTGAGGTGCCGACATATCCAGCATCAACATGGATTACTTTTGATTATTCAGACTTTGGAGGTAATGAAAATATTGGCGTAAACGGACACCCACTTTTTGTTGGTGAAATATCGGCTGCAGTACTACCTGCCGGGTTTGCCATGAGTATTACAAATATGGGAGCCTATAACCAGGCTACGATCCAATATAGTGATGGTATAATTACTGAGCTGGTTATTGGTGGGCAGGAGTTTACGATCGATAATATCTGTCCTAGCCGAAATGTCGGTGTTGATGACCTATACGATGAGAATAAGAAGGTCTCCCTAGGACAAAATTTCCCAAATCCCTTTAGCAGCCATACCGTAATTCCATTTGGGGTTACAGAAACTACCGATATTACCCTCATTGTTTATGACCAACTCGGTAGAGAAGTTGCTGTGCTTGCAGATGCGGCATTTGGTCCCGGAGATTATGAGCTGAACTGGGACGCTTCCACTGTGACAAAGGGCATTTATTTCTACCAGTTGAGAACAGGAACCGATACCCAGACAAGGAAGATGCTGGTAGAATAAGTAGAACCAGCATAACTTTGAAGATCGAAAATCGAGAATCGAAAAACGAAGACCGATTATTAAGTCTCAAGTCTCGAATCTCGAATATCAAGTATCGAATATCATACTCCCGGTACCCGGTACCTGGTACCCTGTACCTAATACCATATTATCATGTCTAAATTCGCTGACATACATTGCCATCCCAGTCTGCACCCCTTTGCATATGACTACGTTGGCAAGAAGAAAAATGAGAATGTCTGGGATGAAGATCGTCCCAAAGTAAAGCAACGCAAAAGCGCCTTCCCTGAATATACACAGTCCGATTTCAGGACCATGGCCAGGGGAGGTGTGAAGCTTGCCTTTGTATCCATCTATCCTATCGAGCAGGGCTGGTTCAACCCAAAGGTCTTCGGGGAGGGAAATGTTGCCGATTTGCTGGCAAGGATTATCTCCAAACTGCCTATACAGTTTGTGAATGAGGTTCAAAGTGATGAATTTCGTTACTATGATTTTTTCTTCAAAGAATATCACTACCTGAATGAGGAGGATAGTATGCCTCACGATGTGGATGGAGAGGTTTACAGATATATCATTATTAAGCCTGGCGACGATATAGATGTCATCTTGAATTCGGAGAATACCATTGGCGTGATCATGACGGTTGAGGGGGCGCAGTCGTTCGTCGCTGCAGATGCAGAGATGATCGATAATGAGAATTTCAACCTGGACCAGACCCTCAGCCATATTGAAGCAATCAAGACATGGGATCACCCTCCCTTCTTTGTCTCCCTGTCGCATCACTTCAACAATGGATTTTGCGGACATGCCAGGAGTTTCCCGGGTATCGCTGCAAAAATGCTGGATCAGACCCTTCACCTGGATGATGAACTGAATGATAAAGGGCGCATGCTGATCGATTGTTTGCTGGGGATAGGTGATTATGAAGGAAATGGGCAACGGATCCTTATCGATACCAAGCACATGAGTATCAAAGCCCGCAGTGAGTATTACGACAAGATCAGTGCCTTCAATGAAAGGAAGGGGGATGCAGATAAGATCCCTATTGTGGTGAGCCATACCGGGTATTCGGGTCATGAAACTATGGAGGATGCCGCAAGAGTGCCGGATTCTGATGAGAAGTATAAGAGTTCAGGAATTTTCAACAACTGGAGCATCAACTTATGCGATGATGAGATCATCCACATATTTAATTCCAATGGCATCATGGGTTTGAATTTCGATGAGCGGATACTCTCCGGAAAGGCAGTGATGGATGACTATGATGAAAAATTCAAGAAGAAAGAAATTAAGAAGAGGAGCATCGAACTGCAGAAGTTCTGGGCGCAGCAGATGCTGAACAACATCCTGGGAATAGTCAATGTGGTGGTGAATTCAGGGTAGCTTGCTGAACCCGCCAAAGTAAGGATCTGGGATATGCTGGCCATTGGTACTGATTTCGATGGCATGATCAATGCTGAAGATGCATTCATCACGGCTGAGGAGTTCATCGATTTTAGGAATGTGTTGGAGGAAATCATACCCCTGCAGGATAACATTGGCCATTTGCTTCAGGGCTTATCTGTGGAGCAGGCCCTGGACAAGATCATGTATGAGAACGCTTACAACTTTGCCATGACCTATTACATGAATCCATGAATCCCTGATTGGTTGTAGTATAATTGTCAGTTAAAAAGCTGTCATTCAGGGGTTACCTTTTTCGTAAAAAGGGAATTAATAGATGTACTAAGCCGGCATCCAGAAATCCATTTTTTACTGCCGTAAAAAGGAAGGCCATGAAAATAGCAATTCGAGGATTCAAGGATGTCACTGTCATTGAACAGGAGGACATCCTTTATTGCAAAGCAGACGGCAGGTATACAGAGATATTTATTGGCAAGGACAGGTCGATCCTTACATCACGCTTGTTGAAGGAAATTGAATCGGCGCTGTCGAAGCGCAGTTTTTGTCGAATACATCATTCCTACCTGATCAACCTCAATCACATCACAGGGATACGGGGGCAGCGGAAGCTTATCCTTAAAGATAACATTGAGATCCCAATCGCCAAAAGAAGGAACAAAAACCTCTTCATCAGCATTGCAAACCTGAATATTGACTTTGTTTAGGGTTTGTAAAAATCTGATTCATGATAGCTTTCCGGATTGCTAGTGTTGATATCGTGCTACAGCTCATCGAATACGCCACTCTCCGACAAGGTAAACCTGATGTTAGTATAGACATTCGGGTAAGTCTCCATGAGGGTACAAATAAAAACCCCCACCTTAAAGGCGGGGTTTTTTGCTTTATACTCTGTAGCCCATAGGGGGATAAAACTCTAAATATCTAAAGAAAATTTATGCAAAGAAGAAAGTAAAAGAAGTGAAATAGGAAAGTTGAATGGTCACACAGGACTGACCAGGAAGAATTTTATCAACCTTTAACCTATAAGGATGATGTTGATCTGAAT
>QMPN01000135.1 GCA_003648575.1 Bacteroidota bacterium | reverse complement strand
GACCTGACAGGATGTTGGAACCATTATAATTGTTTCCGAATACAACATAGTCCTTGACCACACCGATGGCACCCCAGCTCCATGAGGCCATTGCACCTCCGCGTGCTTCACTGTAGTCGATTCCTCCATTCTGGCTTCCTTTAACAGGAGAGCCATGGCGTTGATTGAAATAGCCGGGGTCGGTCATGGTAATATTTTCATGATTGTCACGCAGACTTGTCCATGCCCCGAAATTTTTGCTGATATAGCCAAACATCTCTGCACCACCCCAGCGATGAAATGCCGATTCGTTGGCGTTGATGAAGTACTCCAATCCATATATCGGTCTCAGTGAAAAGGCCACCAGGCTGTCGCGATAGGTCACCGCCATGGGATTGAGGGAGGTGGCTAAATTGTCTTTCTTCGGAAAAATGTTCAATGGTTTCATGCCTGTGGTATTATAAACCAACTCCAGGCGATAATCCTTCATATAAAACTCTATCTCTTCCTTTTGCCTCTTACTCAACTGGTCCTTTTGCTCATAGGCCTCCTGCAGCTTTTCTGCAATGAACATCCGTGAGTATGGCTTCACAACGGAATTGATGGAGATGAGCTTTTCATTTGCCAGCTCATCCAGGAAATCATAGATGTTGGTGCGATGAACACTTTCGTATACGATCTGGCTGCTCAGGTTAAAGCTGATGAAAATGAATAATAGAAGTGTTAGCTTTTTCATAGAATTAGGCGTTGGGCGTCAGGCATCAGGCATCAGGAAGAATCATTTCCCTATTGCGAAAGCCAAAAGCCAAAATGTTTACTTTGATCGTGCTTTTTTGAAAATGATGTTATAAGATGCTTTCCAGAAGTATTTAACATCTGTGATGAAGGGCTGCTTGTGATAGGCATCCAGGTATCGGTTTTCCGAGGCCTGTATTTCTTCCAGGGTTTTGGGCATGTCGGCATAAAAGGGTGGTACCAGTCCCGGCCTTGTACGGATGCGCTTTTCTTTCAGGTCTTCATCATAAAGGTCGAAATAATGCTGGCTCAATGGCCTGACACCGACGACCTTCAGGTCACCCTTGATGAGGTTGAACAGCATGGGCAGTTCGTCGATCCAGAATTTGCGCATGAATTTGCCTGCGGTATGTACCCGGAAGTCATTTTTAAACTTTCCACCATCCTGTAATTGAGATTGATCATACACGTATTCCTGCAAATATTCAGAGTAAGGATGCATGGTGCGCATCTTGTATACATAAATGGTTCTGCCATTCTTCCCGACACGCTTCAGCCTGATCAGTGGGCCATAGCTAGCGTTATAATCGTATGATGGATCCTGTATTTTCCTGGCGGTGAAATAAATAGAATCATTCACCAATTCATGGGCGACGACCTCAAAGCCGCAAGAGTACAGACGGCCAAAGGTTTCGGCCCGCGATATAGCTCTGTTCCTTCCCTTGGTTACGAAGAAATATATCCTTTTCAAGCCCGGAAGCTTGGGAAGCACCCTCTTCCAAAAAAAGAAGGGCACATACAGTATATAGTTGATCCCGGGAGGATACTTTTTTAGGAAATTTTTCTTTGCAAGCACATTTGTCTGTACACGCCCAATAAAGATGCCCCGGTGGGGGAGTTTGTCATTAACGGTTTCAAAGAATTTGTTGATACGTTGAATGTCGTTCACCCTTTTCAGGTTGACAATGGCGTTGTAATAATGCAGGGGCTGATTTTCAATATTAAAGCGGGTGCTGGTTGCTACCAGCAGGGTATACATATGCTCCAGGTCGATCTGGTTTTCGATGTAGGAAAATACTTCTTTTCCGGCATTGTCAATCACCAGCTCCTTATTTAGTGGCGGGACTTTTGCATCGATCTTTGCCTGCAGTATCTCATCCGATTTCACTAACTTCAACTGATCTTTTATGGCTTTTTTTGTTGCCATGCGGAAGTTATCGAAGTGGTCGGCGTCACGCCTGAGCTTAATGCCTGAAAAGAAGAGCCATCCCAATAGGAATTCCATCGCAAAAGACACTGCAATAGTCCCAAACACGATCATCCTGGAATACCCGAACTGCTGAAAGGCATATATCAGGACGGTAATCGTAGCAAGAATAATAAAGTCGCCCAGAATGATAGGAAAAAGCACATCCCTGTAGTCCTTTTTCTTGTGCAGGCGGTACTTGTCGATAGCCACCGACACTGCCACCCAGATAAAGAGGAAGTACAGGAAAGGCTCGTAATATTCCGGCAGGTAAAAACGCCTGGAAGCAGGTTTGATCCAGATAAAAAACATAAAAGCCATGGTCACGACCAGGATGTCGGCGATGATGTAGTATAGGTTGCGTTTTTTCAAATCAAACTGTTAATTAATACTCTCGTAAATTTAATCAATTGTTCTACTGTTCTATTGTTTCATTGTTCCACTGTTCTATTGTTCTATTGTTTCATTGTAAATATAATGATCCGGTGCGGGGTATGCGGTGCGAGGAAAAAATAAACTCCCCGAACCTCATCCCGCGAACCCATTTTATATTTTCTTAAACAATGCCAGCACATTAAACCCAAGTTCGGCAAAATTATATAACAGAGGATTGTTGATTCGGGTTATCCTGCCATAATTGACGAGTTCGCCGCCAAAGCGGGCCTTAAAATCACGTACTCCGTAGAGCACATCCGGTTTTCCTACACCCATAAAATCAAAACAGTTGAGATTGTTGTTGAGGGCATATTCGATGGCTGCCCAGGTGGCCAGTACGCTTGGGTATTGGTCTTTATACTCCTTGTCGAGCCCACAAATATACCACTCGTATATGCATTTATCTTTAAATACAGGTGCCAGGATGCCACCGATGATCTTGCCTTCGAATCGGATCAGGCGGATGATGCCTATAGGGGGATGGGGGACAGGGGACGGGGGACGAGGAGATGTTTGTTTATAGAAGTTTTCGAAGAATGACCAGTCAGCGAGGGGTTTCTTGATCTTATAGCGATAGAGTTTGAAAAGGATGTTATAAAACTCCTTTAGCTGTTCAATGTTTGCTGGCTTTATGATCTCCGCTCCGCCGGAAAGGCCCTTTCGTATCTGTCTCCGGCGTGATTCACTCATGTCCGGTAACCGGTTGCCGGTAACCGGTCTCCGGTCACCGGTCTCCGGCAACCGAACAATATAATTAAGCCTGTCCAAAAAAGTAAATCCATACCTCTCAAACACATCCAGGTACTCTTCCCAACTAAAATAGTTCCTGAATTGTGTAAAAAGGGCTTTCCCTTTTGTTTGATGCACAAGCTCTTTCAGTATGGCATCCAGGCAGCTTCTCTTTTGATCTTCATCTCCCGTAAGAAGCGGCCCACCATAGATAACCATACGCGAGGAAAGCAACTTACCAATGCCCTCTTTTTCACACGTAAAAATTCCCATAAGGACACCACACAACTTTTCTTCATCATCATAGGCGGCAAGCACAAGTGGCTCCACCCGCCTGACCTTTCTGAAGAAGTCAAAGATTTCCGGCGATTGGAAAATGGTCCCACTCCGATGCTCATTGATGAATGCAGTCCAGTCGTTGATGGATATGTTAGTTGATATTTTCAAATCGTGCGCGATATGCTATACAAGGGAAGTGGTACGAGGTTCGAGCTGCTTACTCTGATTCCAGGCTTTCGTTCAGGTCTTTAACAACTTTTGCGGGAACACCGGCAACCAGGCAGCCCGGAGGAACATCCTTAGTTACAACTGATCCGGTTGCAATAACAGCTTCGTCCCCAACAGTAACCCCGGGAGCAATGATCACGGCAGGCATGATCCATACCCCTTTTCCAATCCTGGTGGGCATGACTTTCCTGGGATATAATTTTTTTAATCTTGTATTGGAGGGAATATTTGCATGCGCGGTGATAATGGTCCTGTCGCCGACAGAAGTGTTGTCACCAATATATATTTGATCAGTAAACACCCGGTCGAACATCACCTCATGCCCAATGTAAACTCCTTTTCCGATGTTTACACCCCTCCATCTGTGAATGACCGTTCTCCAGCTTTTAACAAAGCAAAAGAAAGCCAGTTTATCCAGAAAGAACCTCCACACAAATCTGAATCCATAGATCAGTCTACCCCTGAATCCTTTCAAATTGTAAAACTCCAATACTTCTGATGCCGGCATAATCTTATTTGTTTTTGGTAAATTCACTGTAATAATCACTACAGCTCACAAACTTGAAATCTTTAGATTTAAAATACCTTATTTCCTCCTGGTATAGGGGCAATGCCTTCTTCCCCAGGTTTTTTAACTTTAGATGGTGCCTGATCAGGTCACTGAAGAGATAAGCAATATAATTACTCGACCGCCTTTCCGGGCCATTTTCTTGCCCAACCTCATCGATGAACTCATTCGGATGGGTCAGAAATACGATTGGCTTTTTGTTCATCGAGCTTTCCCGTGCGAGTGTTCTTCTGAGCTGGCGCGATAAAAAGGGGAATATTCTAAGTGTTGTTCCGATGTATGGCATTAAGAGTGCAGATATGGGGATCTCAAATATTTCTCCATCTCCCCTTTTCCACAAATTGTCCTGTTTTGTAAAATATGGTTTTCGCGGGGCAATAAGCCAGTTTAGCTTCTTCATGGATCCCAGCGACAGGAACATATCAAAACGCTGAGAGGCCACCGAGCTGTCAATTTTAAATCCGGTCTCCTTTAGGGCCAGCGGTGTATCTCTATTTACCCTGGCGGCAGGAGCCCTGAAAGAAATAAGCTTTTTGCCGGAGATATCTTCCAATATCTCTTTGGAGTTCTTCAGATGTTCGATCTGCTGTTCAAGGGAGAGCACATCAAAGGCCTGATCAATTTCATGTGTATATCCGTGCGATGCCACTTCGTGCCCGTAGGGAATAATCATTTTGACGATCTCCGGATAAAGCTTTGCGATATGAGCAGTGAAGAAAAAAGTGGTCTTAACGCCATATTCAGCATAAAGATCGAGCAACATGGGCATCCCCTCCCTGAGAACAATCTGCCCCGTATCATCAGAAAGACAATTGTTTACGATGGATGTAGTCTCAACATCATTACTCAGTATGCAGTACTTCTCGCTCATTTATTTGCTGTAGATCTTTATCAGTCTGTACAGGAGCTTTTTCATCCCGGGAACCCGGAGGGCCATAACTTTAAAGCTGTTCCGGAGCCATTCACGAAATGCAAGCCAGTACCATTGGATTGAATTGTCGGTCCACAGGGTATGTGATTGCAGGATCACCTGTTCCGGAAATGTTCCCTTGCCAAGCGCTAAGATGATCTCATCTGTACGATGGAAAAATAAATTGTGGGTGCTTTTAACATAATCGCGTACATTGTACTTGCTTCCATCCCAACACCTGCCCGTATCGGTCATGTAGAAGACTTTATCGTAATCAACTGACAAATAAGGTTCTCCGATCAATCCAAAATCTTTAAGACTATTCTCTTTCCACAACAGCCTGTTATCATGATCCGACATGGAGCTTCCATGCATGCAAACCGTCTTCACGGGATAATAGGAGCGGAAATAATCCAGGTTTTCTTCAAATTGCCTGATGGCATTATCCATCTCGCCATTACAGGCAGAATAATCCTCATAATGATAACCCAGCTCATGCCCCAGTGCAACGATCTGCTTAATAATATCCGGGGCATTACTGATCTTCACAATCCTGAAATAATAAGTCGCCCTGATACCCAGTTCATGCTCGGCCTTTGCCATCTTCAGGGCATTTTTAGGACGTTCATCCACATCATGTCTCAGAACTATGGACTTTCCGGCAGGCTTCTCAATGAAATCAGCAAAAGGCTGGAAGATATAGCCGGCATCTCTTAAAGCTATTAAGAGGCGTTTGTATGTCTTTATGGTGAAGTCCATTGTTTCACTGTTTCATTGTTTCACTGTTTCATTGTTTCACTGTTTCACTGTTAAATATCAATGAAACAAGGGAGCAATGGAACAATGGATGGTCATACGTTTGAAATTATGTACCTAAACTTCCCTCCCGTTCCCGGATCAAGAAATTGATGCTGGCTGATATCTACTTTACTAAAGAAAGGCATGAGCGCATCTTTAATTTTCCCCAGATCTCCTGCTGCCATCTGCCTTTTTACTTCTGCCTTAAACTCTATCTCTCCGGCAACATCCTGTATTACCTGGAATCGAAGCATCTTGCTGCTATTGATAAAACCTGCCTGATCGAGGAGGTTTGCAAAAAAGATCCCATTTACAGAAGAACCATCTTTAAGGATGATGTTCTCATTGGCCCGGCCGTGCAGTTCTGTCAGGCGTGGGGCAGCATTTCCACATGCACAGGGGTTGGTATCAATCACTCCCATATCCCCGTTTTTATAACGGATGAATGGCTGTGAATAATTATCCAGGTTGGTCATAATCAGATTATTGTTCTCGTCTGATTCCAGTATGCAATGTTCCATGCTGACGTGCATGCCATTGTGCTCCTTGCATTCGAAGGCGATGGAATTACACTCCCCGCATCCATACTGATTGAATAGCGGAGCCTGAAAAACTTCCTCTATCATCTTCCGGTATTCCGGAAACAGCGTTTCTGAGGTACACGAAACCGCAATGGGATTAATTCCTTTAATGTTATTTCGTTTTATGTATTCGGCCAGTAGGATGATGGCTGAGAGGTAACCACGGATCAGTTTTGGTTGAAACTTCTGTATCCTTTTCACTACTTCCTCCAGATAGGCGTCGTTGAAGGAGAAGGCATTGTAATTTCTAAATTTACTTATTTTTTCAAATAATCCGGGACGGGGGACGCGGTGCGAGGGACGCGGAAATTTCTGACTTCTGGTATCTGACTTCTGATATCTGATTTCTGTGCTCCCCCAAAGCTCCACTTCCGGCATCCCCGGCTCAATGCCCATCCATCCATAGAATCGATAATAGGCAGCTAATGCCCAGGAGCGTGTTTCTGTATCGCGATAGAGCCGCAGTGGCGGGCCCGTTGTTCCCCCGGTTCTGCTCATTTTGCATTTCTTCAAATTGATCTTATCCGATAACAGTTCATCTCCTGCCTTCATTACCATTAGCTTGTAGATGATGGGAGTATGGGAATTCGAGAATTCGGGAATACGGGATGGAATTAAACTCTCGCCCTCTTGTATTCTCGCATTCTCGTATTCTCGCTCTCTCGTACCCTCGTATTCTCTATAAAAAGGCACCTCCGCCTCAACAACATTCAGCAAGTCTTTTAATTTTTTCCCCTGAAACTCCTGTAGCTCCTCCAAACTCCAATATTGGCTCTCTTCCAGAAAGCCCATCGTATGGCGAACGTGGGTTCCTTTCAGGAGGTCGTATATTTTTAAGCCGATTTCTGTCATGATATTTGGTCGTGGTTAGCGGGGCACGGGCCAGGGTATTAATTAATTAACAGTGGAGCAATGAAACAGTGAAACAATAAATTTAAGAACACTAAGCTTCACCAAGAATCGCTTTGATGAGTTGATCATTCAAATCTGATTTTGAAGCGAAGTATGTTTTCCTTTTTCCCAAACATTCGCTTTTTATATCTTCCTTTTTCAGCATCTCATCCACCGCCTGCATAAGGGCCCTGAAATCAGAAAAGTTTCTCAGGAGACCATGGTCTTTTTCCAGGATGATGAAATTTGACATATCATCGGGCCCCACAAAAGAATTATAGCGAAGAGCTGGTGTTCCAAGCAGGGCAGATTCTGTGGCCATGGTTTGAGAATCCCCGATATACATCGTGGCATAGTACAGTAAATGGTGCATTTTATTGGGAGGAATCGGATTTTGATAGTTCTGAAGGTTTTCATCCAGTATTTTTTGCTCGGCAGAGATGATCACCCGGCCATGTTTAGAAAGCTTTTCTGCTAACTTCAATCTTTCATCATCCGTAAAGCCAAACTGGCCAACATCATGATTGGCATCCCAGCTGATGAAGCGCAATACAAAATAGGAACTATCAGGATTAATTCCGGCTTCTGTCAATACGCTTTTATTCGGCTTAAAAGCCGCGGGCGCCAGATAGCATTCTTCAAAAAAGCCAT
>QMPN01000134.1 GCA_003648575.1 Bacteroidota bacterium | reverse complement strand
CTTCCTGCACATACCACAAGGGGAATGTATCGTTATCGCCGTTGGTGATCAGTACTGCATTCGAATCACATCCGGCGAGGTAGTTCATGCCAAAATCACGTGCAGCATATTTCCCTGAACGGTTGTGATCGTCCCAACCCTGCTGAGCCATGATGCCCGGAATAAACAGCAAGGCAACTAAGGTGATGCCTGCCGGTATCAGTTTGTTGTCTCCCATGTATTTCTTCAACCAGAAGTAGATCCCCATCACACCCAATCCGATCCATATTGCAAAGGCATAGAAAGATCCCGTATAAGCATAATCCCGTTCCCTGGGCTGGTATGGGTATTGATTCAGAAACAGTACAATTGCTATTCCTGTCATAAAAAACAGAAGTGCCACCACGAGGGTATCCTTTTTGCTTGTATTCAGCTGAAAGAACAGGCCTATCAGTCCGAGTATAAGAGGAAGGAAATAAAACTTGTTATGAGCAGGATTGCGCATGCTTTCAGGCAGATCGTCCTGGCTGGCAAGCCTGGTATTGTCGATAAAGCCCACACCACTCAGCCAATTGCCGTTCTTGGGGCCCGGCTGTGCTTCTATATCGTTTTGCCGTCCGACAAAGTTCCACATAAAGTAGCGGAAATACATATGCCCCAGCTGGTAATCAAAAAAGAAACCCAGGTTATCGCCAAAGGAGGGCCTTTTCCTGCTCTCTCCGTTTACCTGTATGGTTTTAGCATTTCCGGCATATTGGTTATACATGCGTTTATGTTCGGGTTTCTGGGCACTCCACATTCTTGGGAAGATAGTAGTGAAGCGTTTATCATAAACCGGAATTGTCCCCTCCCTTTTATTTGTGATTACATATTTCCCGGCTTTTTTATCGCGGATATATTGTGGGCTCGCATCCTTATAATCAACAGCGGGTGCAGTATAATACTGACCGTACAATTTCGGCCAGGTGCCATACTGTTCCCTGTTCAGGTATGAAAGGAGGGAGATTGCATCATCGGGGCAGTTCTCATTGATCGGTGTATTTTCGTTCGACCGGATGATCAGTATGAAGAATGAAGAATAACCGATGAGGATAAAAATGAAACTTAGCATTATGGTGTTCAGGATCACTTTTTTATACCTTATCGTGAGTATATTTCCTATAACGATCAATGCGAACAGCAACACGAAATAAACCATGGTGCCAGAATTAAAAGGCAAGCCCAGGGAGTTTACAAAGAACAGCTCAAAGGCAGTTGACAGGCTGACAATGCCGGGGATGATAACATACATGATTACGCTGAGCACGATCATAGAAACCACCAGGGTGAGCAATGCCCCTTTGGTTGTAGGTTTGTATTTTTTAAAATAATAAACAAATGCAATGGCAGGGATTGCGAGGAGGTTAAGCATGTGCACACCAATTGACAGCCCGACCAGGAAAGCGATCAGTATTATCCAGCGCTGTGAATGTTTCTCATCTGCAACCCTTTCCCATCTCAGGATGGCCCAGAAAGTAATGGCCGTAAAGAATGATGACATGGCATACACTTCTCCTTCACCTGCAGAAAACCAGAATGAATCAGAAAATGTGAAGGCCAGGGAGCCAACCAGGCCGCTTCCGAGTATGGCATACATGCTTGCGTCTGACATTTCCCGGTCGCGGGGTATCAGCTTCCGGCCAAGCATGGTAATGGTCCAGAAAAGGAATAATATTGTTAAACTGCTGCTAAGTGCCGACATGACATTGACCATCATGGCAACATTGGCCGTATCACCGAAAGCAAAGAGGGAGAAAAATCTTCCGAGCAACTGAAAAAGAGGCGCTCCGGGCGGGTGCCCAACCTGTAGCTTATACGCTGTAGCGATATATTCGCCACAATCCCACCAGCTGGCAGTGGGTTCAAGCGTAAGAAAATAAACCAGCGTTGCAATTAAAAAGACGAGCCAACCAAGCAAGCGGTTGAGTTTGGTATAGTTTTCCATGGAATGCTTCATTTAAGCTATTGAATGACACAGCGAAAATATGAATTTTGTATTGATTGTGTCCTGAGAACATTTGAAATTATATATTTTTAACAATAAGGCAGATAGCTATGACACTTATAAGTCCCATTTTTTAAACAATTTTAAGTTGAAAGTTTTTCCATTTTAATTTTTATTTGTACTTTTGCAGTCCGAAAATCGCATGTGCGATCAGGATTGTCCGATGGTGTAACTGGCAACACGTCTGATTTTGGTTCAGAAGAGTCCAGGTTCGAGCCCTGGTCGGACAACACAAGGTAGAAGGAATTATGAGGGGACAGGCGTCCCCTCTTTTATTGAAATAAAATGATAAGTGAAAAGCTCATAAGAAAGATGCTTGAACTGGAGCTGGAAGGCACTGAAAACTACCTGGTTTCAGTACTCGTCAGGTCCGGGAACCGGATTCATGTCTTTATCGACAATGATAATGACGTGAGCGTGGATGATTGCATCAGACTGAGCCGTGGAATAGAAGGGAAACTCGACAGGGATACTGAAGATTTTGAGCTGGTGGTATCCTCAGCAGGGCTTGACCAGCCGTTTGTCCTGCCTCGTCAGTATCAAAAATATGTAAACAGAAGAATAGAAATAGAATTAAACGACGGAAAAAAGATCAAAGCCATCCTCACTGCGGTGGAAGATGAACAGATCACCATTAAAAGACTAATAAAGAAAGGGAAAAGCAAAAAGTTTGAGGAAGGCCCCGAACAGCAGCTGCCCCTGAGTGAAATAAAAGAAACAAGACCGGGCATCCATTTTGGATGATCACCGGGAAAAAACAAGAAGAATGGATAATATCAATCTGGTTGAAACCTTTGCGGAATTTAAAGAATTCAAGAACATTGACAGGGAGATGATGATGGTGATTCTTGAAGACATCTTCAGGCATATGCTTGAAAGAAAATATGGTTCTGATGATAACTTCGACATCATTGTTAATATTGACAAGGGAGACCTTGAGATCTGGAGAAACAGGGAGATTGTTGATGATGCAGAGCTTGAGGATGAGAACCTGCAGATCGCTTTGTCTGATGCTATCAAGATCGAGCCCGACTTTGAGGTTGGTGAAGAAGTGTCGGAGGAGCTGAAATTGGAGGACTTTGGCCGCAGGGAGATCCTGTCCATCCGACAAAACCTCATTGCCAAGATCCAGGAATACGAAAAAGACACCATTTACCAGAAATACAAGGAAAAAATTGGTGAGATCGTTACAGGTGAGGTTTACCAGATCTGGAAAAAGGAGATACTGGTACTGGATGATGATTATATTGAGCTCACGCTTCCAAAAACTGAACAGATCCCTTCGGATTTTTACCGTAAAGGAGATACTATCAGGGCGGTTGTCTCTCGTGTGGAGATGAAAAACAGCAGTCCGGCTATCGTCCTGTCAAGGACATCCCCCATTTTTCTTGAAAGGTTGTTCGAATCGGAGGTTCCTGAAGTTTATGACGGCCTTATCACGATCAAGAATATTGTCAGGGTACCCGGCGAAAGAGCCAAGATAGCTGTTGAGTCTTACGACGACCGCATTGATCCCGTAGGTGCATGCGTTGGGATGAAGGGGTCGAGGATCCATGGTATCGTCAGGGAGCTGAAAAATGAAAATATTGACGTGATCAACTTCACTAACAATCCTACATTATTTATTACCAGGGCGCTGAGTCCGGCAAAGATATCTTCCATCACCATCATTGAAGAATCAAAACGTGCCGAAGTATATATGAAGCCCGACCAGGTGTCGCTGGCAATTGGTAAAGGGGGATACAATATCAGGCTGGCAGGGAAGCTTACCGGCTATGAAATTGATGTTTATCGCGATACCGATACCGAGGCCGAAGATGTCGACCTGGCTGAATTCTCTGATGAAATCGATGCATGGATCATCGAAGAGTTGAAAGGGATCGGTTGCGACACAGCCAAAAGTGTACTTGAAATTGAACCCAAGGAACTGGTCAAAAGGACCGACCTCGAAGAGGAAACAATCAAAGAGGTGGTCCGTATCCTCAGGGCCGAGTTTGAATAAAAATGTTATTTTTATCGCATTATTAATCTGCAAAACGAAAGATTAAAAATATTTGAATCTATAGTATGACGGAAGTAAGCAAAGCCATAAGATTGAGTAAAGCTGCCAGGGAGTTTAATGTTGGCCTGCATACCATCATAGAATTTCTTTCAAAAAAAGGAATTGAAATCGATGGTAAGCCAACCACCAAACTCAGCCCTGAAGCTTATGAGATGCTGGTCATGGAATTCCAGACAGAGAAAGCTGTTAAGGAAGAGTCCAAAAAGATGGAAATTGACACCAGCCTGCATACTTCCATTAGCATAGATGATATAGACAGGGCCACGGGCAAGGACGACCCTGAAAAAGAGGAGGAAATCATTATTCAGAAAACCTCCATTATCGAAAGTGTAAAGAAAGAGCCCGTAGTCAAAGTCAAACCTGAAGAAAAACTTGAAAAAGAGCCGGAACCCACCGGGGAAGTAAAAGAAGAAAAAAAGGAAAAGGCGGAAAAGAAAGAAAAGGAAGAGAGTCCTATCAAAGTTCTTGACAAGATCGACCTTGATTCGATAAACCAGAAGACCCGCCCTGCCAAAAAGACTAAAGAAGAAAAGGCAAAGGAATCAGCAGCAAAGAAAAAGAAAGCTGCCACTCCTGCCAGGGAAGAAGAAACTAAAAAGGAAGTAACCGAAACAGTTGAAAAGGAAAAACCCGAAGAAACTGTTAAAGAAAGTAAGGATATACCCGTTGAGGAGGTTAAGCCTGAAAAGAAAGAGGAAGCTGCCACGGAAGATAACTTTATTAAAACAAAAGTTGATAAGTTAACCGGCCCTAAGATCATTGACAAGATCGACCTCAAGGAGTTTGAGAAAAAACCTGTTGCTTCTTCTAAAGATGACAAGGTATCTCAAAAAAGGAAACGAAAGAGAATTACCACACCCAAACGTGTTTCTGATGCAGGAGCCAGGAGGGGTGATGACAGGGGTAAAGGAAAAGGACGGCGTGGTAAAGGAGCTTTCAAACCTGAGCCCACTGCAGAGGAAATCCAGAAACAGATCAAGGAAACCCTTGCCCGGCTTGCTCCATCAGGAAAGTCGAAAGGTGCCAAACACCGCCGGACCAAACGTGCCGCCGTAAGTCAGCAGATTGAAGAGGAGCAAAGGAAAGTTGAAGAAGAAAAAGGCACACTGAAGCTTACTGAATTCGTTACCGTTAATGAGTTGGCCAGCATGATGAATGTGAATGCCACCGATGTTATCTCTGCCTGTATGACACTGGGATTATTTGTTTCCATCAACCAGCGACTGGATGCGGAAACATTGAATCTGGTTGCGGAAGAGTTTGGTTTTGAAGTCGAATTCGTAAGTGTTGAAGTTCAGGAAGCAATTGAAAGTATAGAAGTAATCCATGATGATGAGTCATTATTGACACCACGTTCCCCGATTGTGACGGTAATGGGACATGTTGACCATGGTAAGACAAAACTACTTGACCATATACGTAAAGCCAATGTTGTGGCCGGTGAGGCAGGTGGTATCACGCAGCACATCGGAGCATATGAAGTTATCCTGGAGGATGGAAAAAAGATCACATTTCTCGATACTCCGGGCCACGAAGCATTTACAGCTATGCGTGCCAGGGGAGCGAAAGTCACGGATGTAGCCATTATTATCATTGCTGCCGACGATGGCGTGATGCCCCAGACAAAAGAGGCCATTAACCATGCCCAGGCTGCCGGAGTACCCATAGTTTTTGCCATTAACAAGATTGATAAGGCCAATGCCAATCCTGATAAGATAAAGCAGGAACTTTCGGAAATGAACATCCTGGTAGAAGAATGGGGAGGTAAATTTCAAAGTCAGGAAATTTCAGCCAAAGACGGACTCAACGTAATTGAGCTTCTGGAGAAAGTGCTTCTGGAGGCAGAAATGCTCGACCTTAAAGCAAACCGCGACAGGGCTGCAGTTGGCACTGTCATTGAATCTACTCTCGACAAGGGAAGAGGTTTTGTTACAAACATATTGGTACAGACCGGAACCCTGTATGCCGGTGATATGGTATTAGCAGGTTCGTATTATGGTAAGGTCAAGGCTATGTTCAATGAGAATAACCAACCCATCAAGGAAGCCGGCCCTTCGACCCCGGCCTTATTACTCGGTTTAAACGGAGCCCCGCAGGCAGGCGACGGTTTTAATGTTATGAAGGATGAGAGGGAAGTAAAAAGCATTGCGAATAAGCGACAGCAATTACAGCGGGAACAAGGCCTTCGTACACAAAAACACATTACACTTGATGAGATTGGCCGCAGAATTGCCATTGGCGATTTCAAAGAATTGAATGTCATAGTTAAAGGTGATGTTGATGGATCCGTTGAAGCCCTCTCTGATTCACTCCTTAAACTTTCCACAGAGGAAGTTCAGGTGAACGTGATCCTGAAAGGTGTAGGAGCCGTTACTGAAACAGACGTTATGCTGGCATCAGCATCCAATGCGATCATTATTGGATTCCAGGTGAGGCCTCAGCCCAGTGCCAGGAAGCTTGCAGAGCAAGAACAGATCGACATACGCCTCTACAGCATTATTTACCAGGCTATAGAAGAGATAAAAGCAGCTATCGAAGGCATGCTTTCACCTGATATCGAAGAAAAGATCACCTGTAATGTTGAGATACGGGAAGTATTTAAGATCACCAAAGTGGGAAGTGTTGCCGGTTGTATGGTCCTCGACGGAAAGATCACCCGTAACACTGCTATCAGGCTGATCCGCGATGGTATCGTTGTATATACCGGTGTACTTGGGTCACTCAAACGATTTAAAGATGATGCAAAAGAAGTTGCTACCGGTTATGAATGCGGCCTGAACATTGTCAATTTCAACGACATCAAGGTTGGAGATATCATTGAAGGGTATGAGGAGATTGAGGTTAAAAGAACCCTTTAATCATTGTCGATTGTCGACGTTCGATTGTCGACGTTCGATTTGCGAAAAGCCACACACAAATCTTTTTACTATAATTATCTGAACAGTGTTTGCTTTCTGTCAGGTCCGACAGACACAATTTTTATCGGGATCCCGGTTTCCTTTTCGATATACTGAATATAGCTGTGTAATGTTGCAGGAGCCTCATCCATACTTTGCAGTTCATCAATTTGTTGCTCCCAGCCTTTCAGGCTTGTCAATTCTGGTTTTATTTCAGCGGATGTCATATCATAAGGAACATCAGCGGTCTTTTCTCCGGCAATATCATATGATGTGCAAACATCCACTTCGGAAAACGGGCTGAGTACATCTGTTTTCATCATGAACAGCTGCGTTACACCATTAAGCATGATGGTATATTTCAAAGCCACGAGGTCGAGCCAGCCACAGCGGCGCGGACGTCCTGTTGTCGATCCGAATTCTTTCCCGGTATCGCGCATAAGATCTCCATTGCCGTCAAGCAATTCCGAAGGGAAAGGGCCACTTCCAACGCGGGTACAATATGCCTTGAAAACGCCAAACACCTCCCCTACCTTTTGAGGTGGTACGCCCAGGCCGGAACAAACACCGGCACATATCGTATTCGATGAGGTGACAAAAGGATAAGTTCCAAAATCTATATCAAGCATTGATCCCTGGGCGCCTTCTGCCAATACTTTTTCTCCTTTATCCAGTGCCCTGTTAATAAGGTATTCGCTATTTACCATCCGGAGTTCATCAAAGATACGGAGGGCTTTGAACCAGGCATCTTCATAATCGCTAAATGAAAGGCCGTCAAATGTAAAATCCCCTGCTTCGCTGCCATAGGCCTTGATTATCCGCAGATGCCTGTCACGCAATTTATCATATCTGTCGCGAAAACCACTTTCATGCAGGTCGCCGGTTCTTAAGCCAAGCCTTGCTATTTTATCTGTATAGGCAGGACCGATACCTTTCAGGGTAGACCCGATCTTTTCCTCCCCTTTTGATTTTTCATAGACAGCATCCAGCAAGCGATGCGAAGGAGTGATCAGGTGTGCCTTGCGGGAAATATACAGGCGGTCCCGGGCAGG